>JBAQGU010000964.1:0-4474 GCA_049287975.1 Roseiarcus sp. | reverse complement strand
CGCCCACGCTGTCGAGATAAGTGGAGGCGATGTGGTAAGTCCCCTCGGGCACGCCGATCACCTCGCCCACGCGCGCCTTCGCCCAGACGAGCTTGGCTTGCGAGTTGTTGCGCTCGGGCACGTAGATGTCGAGCGCCAGCTTCGAGGGATCGATCGGCGTATTGCCGAGCGTGCCGTGGATCCTGAGGGCGCCGGCGGCGAGCGAGAGCTGCTCGGAATGGGCCTCGGCGGCGAGCGAAACGCTCCGGGTCGCGCTGGCCAGACCGAACGCGACGTGCAGAACGTAATCCCCCGCGGGCAGCTTCAGGCTCGGTTGCGCGAGGCTCGACTCGGCC
Organism: Roseiarcus sp.; assembly: GCA_049287975.1. Classification (GTDB taxonomy): domain Bacteria; phylum Pseudomonadota; class Alphaproteobacteria; order Rhizobiales; family Beijerinckiaceae; genus Roseiarcus. The sequence goes on along the minus strand of JBAQGU010000964.1, from coordinate 4,139 downwards.
ACCAGCGCATGCGCGCCGTCGGCATCGGCGTGCGCGGAGAAGACGCGCCAATGCAAGCCCCCGTCGAGCGGGGCGCCAGCCCCCAGCGCCGCCGTCAATCGGAGGGTCGCCATGCCGGGGTCGGCGGCGCCATCCGCCTCCGCGCCCGCCGAGGAAGCGATCCAGGCGAACAAAGCGAGGGCGAGGAAGACGGAGCATCTGACCATTCGAGCGCCTTGCCGAAATCGCGCCGGCCCGTCAAGACCTCCAACGCCGCGCAAATCCCCTCGAGCGCCTGACGGGGCGGAGGGAAGGCGGTTTACAGGGGCGATAAATCGGGTCAGGAAACGCTCGAGCCGATCGGCCGCATCGTGAAAAGGGACGTCATGAACGAGATATCCGAGCCGACGATCGCGTTGCTCCACCGCCGCCGCTCCGTCGCCCCCGTGAACTTGACCGGCCCCGGACCGACCGAGCGGGAACTCGAAACCGCGCTCAGGATCGCTTCGCGGGCGCCAGATCACGGCAAGCTGGCGCCATGGCGCTTCCTGGTGTTCGAGGGCGCGGCGCGAGAGCGAGCCGGCCGCCTCGCGCTCGAAATCAAGCTCGCTGACGAGCCTCTGCTCGACGAGGCGAGCCGCCAGATCGAGCTCGGGCGGTTTTCACGCTCCCCGCTCGTCGTCGGCGTGATCTCGCGCGCCGCCCCGCACGTCAAAATCCCGGAATGGGAGCAGGTGCTGTCGGCCGGCGCGGCCTGCATGGAGTTGGTCATCGCGGTCAATGCGCTGGGCTACGCCTCGACCTGGCTCACCGAATGGTGCGCCTATGATGCGCGATTCCGGGCGGCGATCGGTCTGGCCGAGCACGAGCGGATCGTCGGGTTCGTGCATGTCGGACGGCCGAAGTTCGCGCCGGAGGATCGCCCTCGGCCGGCCCTCGCCGATGTCGTCGCGAGATTTCCGGCCTGAGGGAGAGGCGAATGTTCTACGAGACCCGCGCGCGCGACAAGAGCCTGCTGCCGAACGATCCCTTCAAGGCGATCGTCGCGCCGCGGCCGATCGGCTGGATTTCCACGCGGGCGCCGGACGGCCGGATCAATCTGGCGCCCTATAGTTTCTTCAACGCGTTCTCGTCGGTTCCCCCGGTGGTCGGCTTTTCCAGCGAGGGCTACAAGGACTCGGCTACCTTCGCTGTCGAGAGCGGCGAATTCGTCGCCAATCTCGCCAGCTTCGATCTGATGCGCCCGATGAGCGAAACCTCGGCGCCGCTGCCGCGGGGCCAGAGCGAATTCGAACACGCCGGGCTGACGATGGCGCCGTGCCGGCTCGTCAAGGCGCCGCGCGTCGCCGAGGCGCATGCGTCGATGGAGTGCAAGTTGAGCGAGGTTGTCAGGCTGAAGAGCCACAACGGCGAGACGCTCGAAAGTTATCTCGTCATCGGCGAAGTGGTCGCCTTCCACATCGACGAAGCCTACATCAAGAACGGCCGTTTCGACACCGCCGGCGCTAGGCCGCTCGCGCGCTGCGGCTACCAGGACTATTCGGCGCTGGAAAGCCTGATCGCGCTCGCCCGGCCGTCGGGGGCGGGGCAGTAGGGCGGCCGCGGCTTCGCCTGTCCGCGGGACCGCGCCCCCGGGCCTCAGGGGACTACCCGACGACAGAGACGGACCCCGGCCGCATTTTCAGTTCTGAATGCGGGGAGGGGGATCTCAGATGAATCGCTTGACGAAGCCGAGCGCCGTCTCTGCTACCTCTCGCCAGCCGTGGTCGATGGTCAGAGAGTGCCCGCGATTGGGCATTTCGATGATTTCGGTCACGCCGGGATTGTGCTGCTGGAGCTTGAAGGATGAGTTCGCGATCGCCCAGGGGACCGTGTGGTCCTTCTCGCCCGATAGGATCAGCAGCGGTCCTCGATCCGGATTTTCCGTGTCGACCTTCGCCTCCGTCCACGGATTGAGATTGGCGGCCGCCGCCTGGAACAGCGGCTTGCCGGAAGCCGGCACGGCGAACAGATCATACAGCTCCTGCGCCTCATGCTCCCTCACGGCATTGGCGAAACCGTAACGGAACTGGTCGAAAGTGAGCGGGATCGCGCGATTGCGATTGGCGGGGTTGCCGAGCACAGGCCAGGCGGACTTGAGGGCGGAAAAGGGCAGCGGCAGCACGCCCCGGAACGGCGCCGGGTCGATCGCCACGGTCGCCGAAGCCAATCCCCGTCCCGCGAGGATCTGTGCGAGCAGTCCGCCGAAGGAATGGCCGATGATGGCCGGCTTCCCGGTCAGGCCGCGAATGATCTCGTCGAAGTGGTCGGCGACCTGCCCGATGCTCTTGTGGGCGAAAACGGCGGGATGAACGTTCCCCTCCTCGACGCTGTCGGGGTCGTCGGGCCAACCGGGCGTGAGCGCAGTGAAGCCCGCGGCTTCGAACACCTTCGCCCAGCGATCCCAACTGCTCGGCAACAGCCACAGGCCATGAACGAAGACGACGGGCGGCAACCCCGTCGCGTTCGCGCGCGCCACCTGAGTGGCCTCGTGTTGGGTTATCGTCGTGACGCCGGTAGGCGTCGAACCTTGCTCGTGAGCGGCGCTCATTTCGTTCCCCTCCTGAACCCGGGGCTCGCCGTGCAAGGTTGGCGCCGGCGACCGGCGGCGGACGGGGGGACGTTATTATGACTCGTCGAGTTCGGGATAGAAGAATCGTAACTTGGGCTGACACTTCCTCGACCAGTGGTCAGGCGGCAGCCGGGGGTTCGCGCCGCTTCCCCCCTCGAGGGGGAAGGTGGCCCCATAACCCGTCGGCGCGGCGCATCTGAGATATTTCCGGACAGTTGCTAAGAGCTGAACTGCTCCACGATGGCCGCTTTCAGTTTTTCCCAGTCGGCCTCTTTCATGGCGAACGGTCCCCTGAAACAACCATCGACTATCAGGCCGATTTGGACGATGTCCTTCGTCGCACGCTGGACAACGAGGATATGGTCGGCGCGAAATTCGGTCTGGGGCGGCTGATCGTTGATCGCCTTCAGCAAGGCCTCGGCGTCGGGACCGGCAAAAAGCATGAGCCTGCCGTCGGGGTCGTTTTCGAGGGCGCGCGTCGCTGCCTCTGTGGCCATCTCATAGGTGAGGCAACCTGTGGGCGCGGACTGATCGGGGTCAGCCAGCGCGCAGGCCGGCGATCCCGCGGCGAGGAGCAAACTCAACGCCGCAATAGTTGTTCTGCTCATAGGAAACTCTCTCGTCGTCTTCGGAATTCTCCACTCGACTTGCCGATGCGGACAACTCCGAACTCCCCCGTTTGCTCCGTAGCGGACCTATCAATCCTCCGTGAACACGTTGGGAAACTCGCGCAGTGTTGCGGCCGACGTCGCGGCGACGATTCCACATTATCGCGAGCCTGTGGGCGCTTCTGGCAAAAGACTAGTGCTCTCAGTCGTTCAAGATGAGGGGTCTGCGTGGAGACACAAGTGTCATGCCCGCGAAAGCGGGCACCCAGACTTGGCCGCACATGCTGCGGCCCTGGATTCCCGCTTTCGCGGGAATGACAGTGTAAAGGACCTCATTTTGAACGACGCAGCCCACTAGGGCGCGCCGCGGCGGGCGAGTCATGTCTCAATTCGCGCCAAATGCCCTCTCTTCGATCGCCTCCAGACGCAACCCGGCGTCTGCGCCGCTGCGCAGGACGAACACGCGAGCGGGATCGACGCCGTGGGTGAATGTGGGCGGCGGGGCGGCGTCGACCGCCGCCAGCGTCAGCGAGAAAAGACGATCGACGGTGAGGATTCCGGCGGCGCCGAGATCGACCGCCACTCCGGCCGGCACGATGAGATGCGCGGGCGCGGAGGTCTCCAGCGTCTCGAGGAACCGTCGCGCCGCGAACGGCGCCTGCCAGATCAGATGCGCGCCGCTGATCAACGGCGCGAAAGCGCCGCCGACGAGACCCGCCTCCGATGCGAGCGAAATCGTCGAAATGATCGCCTCGCCGCCGAGCACCCCGGCGCGCGCGACGAATTCGCGCGCGACGTCGCGTGCGCGCTGCTGCGAAATCGATCGGCATTTGGGCGCCGCATGGACGGCGTCGACGGCGAACAACTGGCGCTCGTGCGTCGGCGCCGCGCTCGGGGCGTCGCCCTCCAGCGGCTCGTCCAGCCCGAGCGCGCCCGCTTCC
>JBAQGU010000963.1:0-2719 GCA_049287975.1 Roseiarcus sp. | reverse complement strand
GATACGTTTCGTGCGATTGCCATTTGGACCATCATGATTCATAACGTAGCACGGGTTTCGGATTTCTCCAAATTTTTGTCCTGCAGAAGGAACCACTACGGTAACGCAACTGGCGTTTTTCAAAAAGATAAATCGACAGAAAATCGGGCAACAAATCAACCGAGCGAAAACGAATGACATGCCGGCCGGCGCCAACGATCTCAACCAAGGCAGCCGCGCGCCTTGATCATTCTCCAAATGAGCGGATGCCGATCGTTCCATACCTTTTCAGCCTCCTCGGCGCAGAAGTCTGCGACGAGCTCCGGTGGCGGCGAGAAGTAGCCAGGCATGACGCGGCTGAGTTGGTCATCATCGAGGATAGACCAACGCGAGTGTCCGCCCATGGCGCGCGACCTGATTGCATAGACGACGCGGTCAATTCCGGTTTCGCGGATGGCGAACGAACACATCGGGCACGGCTCGACGTTCGTATAGAGCACGCAGTCTCTGAGCCGAAGGCTTCCGGTGACTGTTTGCGCCTCGACGAGTGCGACCAATTCCGCGTGACGGCTGACGTCGCAATCCCGTACGACGCGATTGTGGCTTTGGGCGACTATCCTGCCGCCCTGAGTGACGAGCGCCGCAAAGGGGAGTTCACCCTTGGGTGTTTCCTTCGAGAGTTCGATGCAGCGGGCCATCATCACGCGGTCAATTGAACTCGGAGGCGTAGCCCCCTTTGCGAACACATTCGCGACCGGGTGATTCGAGCCAGGGCGCTGAGCCATTCGCAATCGAGCGCGCCCCCTGCCGTTAGGTGCTGCGAATCGTGGCTGAAAGTAATCTAAGAAACTCGACACTAACCACTCTACGACGTGGAAACCCATTGCCTTCAAATCAGTCGTTGTCACCGAAGATCGCTCCCCCTGGTCCCGATCCAATTCTGCCACAGACCTTCTTCGGGCGATACTGCATTTTGGGGGAGGGTCAACAGGTCGGAGAAAGCGCGCGCGGTCTCGTGAAGCTTTCGTCCGCCTACGTTCGAGCCGACCTACTTCGGGCGGCGTCGACATTGATCTTGCTCGAGCCAAGTCGGATTCTGGCTTTTGGGCTCTCGAAACAAGCGATGAAGTCGCGGAGACCGTGGACAGGCCCTGCCGACCAGTTCGTCAACTAGAGAAACGTACGGTGCGCACACTCGTCCCGTGCGATACATTTGGCGACGGAGAAGCGCGGGCGGTTCCGGTCATCTTCATGACCGCCGTCGATAGTCAAATGGTGCGCGGGGAGGCGCTGACGGCAGGCTGCGTCGCTTACGTGCTGAAGCCGCTTGCGCCGCGCAGCAATTCTCATTTTGAAAAAACATCATGAAGGAAGCGGCGGGGCGACCTGAAAGGCGAGGGTTTTGAGGAGGCTGTCCCATGAGGGAAAAAGGAGGTAGGCGGTCAGGGCGCGCAGGTTGTTGAAGAAACGGACTCTGGAGCCTGCGACTTCGATGGCGGCTTTCCAGGTCTTGTCGGCGAGTTGGGCGGCCAGGTGAATTGCGAAGGCGATCAGATTGAGAGTGGCGAGGACCGCCGACAGGTTGTTTTTTCCGTGGCCGAAATTGTGCTCGAGATTGTACCCCTTGGTTTTCAAGGTGTTGAAGGTCTCGTTCTCGATTTTCCACCTCGCCCTTCCGGCGGCGGCGAGGTGCTCGACGTTGTCGGCGTCGACCGGCAAATCGGTGATGAAGCTGTTGCGATAGGTGATCTTGCGGTTGGAATCGTGGATGGTGATTTCCAGCCAGTTGACCTCGAGCGCATCCTTGCCGTCGCGGATCGGCAGGCCCAGCATCCAGCGCCAAGTGTAAGTGAAGAATTTTTTGCCACGCTTGACTTTTCGGGATAGCGAGGGAACTTCGACGCCACTCAGATATTCGTTCATCGTCTTGTGGCTGTCGGGTTTGCAGACGAACAGAAAGTGTGCGCCGACGGCCAGGATCTCCTCGCAGACGGGTTGCTTCGAATAGATGTCGTCGCCCAGATAGACCGGATTGAGCTTGCTGTAGCGCAATCCGTTCAACGCGAGCCAGCGGCGCGCGGCTCGGCTTTCACAGTCTTGCTTATCGTAACCTTGCTGGGGCTCGATGAATTCCGGTCGAAGAGGCAGAACCCAATTCTTGCCGGGTTTGACGACGCTGGCGGCCACGACGGTATGAAAATAATCGATCTGTCCACTGGCGTGTTTGCGGGTCGAGCAATTCCGGCACGACAGTTTGTTCGAGCAAAAATACTGCGTCCCATCCAAGGCGATCAACGTGTAGCCGTCCAAGCTGGTCAACGACGGCAACGCGCCCGCGGTCTCCACAGCCGCCAGAGCGTCGTCGAACAGCTGATAGAGGCTCGACGGTTCGACGTCGTCGAGCATGGTTCGAATGTGATTGTCGCTGGGAATACGCTCCATTCCCAGCAAAGTCTGGCAATTCGACCGACCGTGTCCGATCCCTTCGCAAATCTGGCGCTGATGCGACAGAAACGAAGGACATTGCATGAAAAACGGCGAAAACCCGGCCAATCCGATATCCCGCATCGAAAATTGCGAGTTCATCCCACGCCGCTTGTCCGCCAAGCCCGCGCAGCTCCGTCCGACACACTCGATCAAATCATTGAGAAAGCCCACCGAATCGTAGAATCGGAACTCGACCCAAAACACAAGCGACTTTTTCGCAAAATCGGCGCAATCGCTAAAATGAGAATTGCTG
>JBAQGU010000962.1:0-5641 GCA_049287975.1 Roseiarcus sp. | reverse complement strand
GCCGCGCCCGGCGCCCCGATTCCCGTGGAGGTACCGGCGAAACCAAAAAAGAAGCCGCCGCCGCCCCCGCCGCCGTTGGAGACGGCTCTATCGACCGACCCGTCGCCGTCGTTTCAGCCAGCGACGTTCCTTGCGACCTCCAAGGCCGCCGAGCGCTACGCGGCGATCGTGCAGGAGGGCGGCTGGCCGACCGACATCCCGTCGTTGCGCCCGGGCGCCATTGGCGCGCCCGTCGCGAAATTGCGCAAGCGCCTTTCCATCGAAGGCGACCTCGACCCGAAGGCGCCAGTCAATGGCCCCGCCGCCAAGATCTGGAGCGCCGAACTGACCGCCGCGGTCAAACGCTTTCAGGAGCGCATGGGATTGCGAAAGACCGGTATCCTCGCCGGGGCGACCCTGAAGGAGATCAATATTCCGGCGGAGGTTCGCCACACCCAATTGGCGGCGAGCGCGCAGCGGCTTTCCCAAATCGGCAATTTCGAGTTCGGCGACCGTTACGTCGTCGTCAATCTGCCATCGACCTCGGTCGAGGCGATCGAGAACGGCGTCGTCGCGCACCGCTACGTCGCCATCGTCGGCGACCCCGAGCACCCCTCGCCGGAGATCGCGGCGCATATCTCGGTGATCAATCTCAATCCGACCTGGACGGTGCCGAGTTCGATCATCAAGAGGGAGATCATTCCGAAGATGCAGACGGATCCGGGCTATCTGACCCGCTCCAAGATCCGCATCCTCGACGGCGCCGGGAATGAGATCAATCCGAGATCGGTCAACTGGAGCAGCGAACGCGCCGCGAACTATATCCTGCGCCAGGACTCAGGCGCGGGCAATTCGCTCGGTTCGATCCGCATCGGCATGCCCAACAAGCTCGCGGTCTACATGCACGACACGCCCTCGAAGCGGCTGTTCGGCGCCGATTATCGTTTCCTCAGCCACGGCTGCGTGCGCGTGCAGGGCGTCTACGACTATGCCGAATGGCTGCTGCAAGGCACGCCCGGCCCGGACGGCGAATGGACCAAGGCTGCCCTGATGGCCAAACAGAAGGACGGCGAGCGCGACGACATCAAGCTCACCAAGCCCGTGCCGGTCATCTGGGTCTATCTCACCGGGTGGGCGAACGGGGACGGCGTCGTCAACTTCCGGAACGACGTCTACGGCGTCGACGTCGCGGCCGAGGCGAGCGCCCAAGCGGACGTCAGGGACATCGACACCGTGCCGCCAGCGCCGATCTCACCAGCGCCGGCCCCGAACTTCTCTCCCCTGTCGATCTTCCGGCTGCGTTGACCTCCCGTCCGTTGTGCAATCGCGTCGATCCGTTCGGCGAGCTCTGGGCGACGCCGACGCGCGGCGCGCTGATGGGCAACCGCGGCGGACGGTTTCATCGCGACGACCGGACGCTGGGCCGCCGTCGCTGGGCCTCGAGGCAGTGGATCGCCTGCGTCTGCGAGTTCAAAAACCGCCGACGGGAGATCTGGGGCTCAGGCTACACCGAGCTTTTCTTTCTCGATGAGCCTACGGCGCTCGCGGCGGGCCACCGGCCGTGTTTCGAATGTCGACGCGCCGACGCCGAGGCGTTCCGGCGCGCCTGGCCCTCTCGGATTCCGCCGAGGGCGGCCGAAATGGACGCGACGCTTCATTCCGAGCGGCTGAGCGAGGGGCGCAAACGGATCCACGCCGCGCCGATCGAGGGTCTGCCGGACGGCGCGATGATCGAGCGCGACGGGCGTGCGTTCGCGGTCAGCCGCGACCGATTGTTGCCGTGGAGCTTCGTGGGCTATGGCGCGCCCGTCCCGCGGCCGCGCCGCGGCCCCGCGAACCTGCTGACGCCGCCCTCGATCGTCGCTGCGCTCTCCGCCGGCTACGCGCCGCGGTGGATTGCAGCTTTTACCCCCTCTCCGCACCTTGACGCGCCCGCGTATTTGTCGCCAAATTCGACCAGGGACGCCACGTAGAGTCGTGCGAGGGAGGGTTTCGTGCTTCGTCGATTTTGGATCGCCGGCGTCGTCGTCCTGACTTTCGCGCCTGCGTTCGCCGGCGACGTCGTCGGCGAATGGGCGCGAGCCGACGGCAAAGCCAAGGTGAAGTTCGCCCCCTGCGGCGCCTCGCTCTGCGGCATGGTCACTTGGCTGAAAGATCCGACCGGACCGGGAAGGATCGGCCAGCGCGTCTTCTACGACATGAAGCCGGACGGCGCGAACGCCTGGGCAGGAACCGCGTTCAACCCCGAGGACGGCAAGGACTACTCGGGCAAGATGTCGCTCGAGGGCGCCAACCTCACCACGGCCGGCTGCATACTCGGCGGTTGGATTTGCAAATCGTTTTCCTGGACCCGCGTGAAATGAGGCGCGGGCCGTTCGCGCTCGCGATTCTCGTCGCCCTGCCGGCCTCGGAAAGCGTTTGATCGAAGGGGACCGGCCGGAGGCCGGTGCGGAACTCGCAATGACGGCGAGCGAACGTCGCAATCGGACGGACGCCAGGCCCCAACCTTGCGACGGGCCTGTCGAGCACACGGCGGGACAACTGCGCCAAGTTCAGTCGACGCGCCCGCGGGCGCTCACCGGAACCATCTCGATCGCCGCTCCCTCGCCGACCAGCACGACCTTGTCGAACAGGTTTGAGACCACGCAGGCGTGGTTCGGGACGATCCTGATTCGCTCGCCGATGTCAGGCTTGTTCGCGCTGGCCGAGAGGTCGAGCACGCCATGCTCCTCGCTCAGCGAGCGGATGATCGCGTCGGGATATTCGAGCGCCAGGCCAAAACCGTCCATGCCGAGCGTGTCGCTCGTGAGCGTTTTCGAGCCGGCGTCGATGACGGCGCGGTCCGCCGTCGGGCGGCTGACGATGGTGGCGAGCACCGTCAGGGCGCAGTCCTCGAGCGAGCCGACGCCCCGGGCGACCTGCGAACGATCGAGGTAGATATAGGTGCCCGGGCGGTGCTCAGTGGCGACCGCGACATCCGCGGCGCGCCAGAGGTCGGGCGTCCCGCCGTTCGAGACGACCGCGGGCGGCAGGTTTTCGCGCCTAAAGAGGTCCGCGGCGGCGGCGAGCCAGGAGGCGTTGGCCTCGACCTTGCCGGCGGCGGGATAGGTCATCAGGCCCTGAAAGGTCAGGCCCGGCGCGGAGGCGATGATCCTCGCGAGCGCGAGCGCTTCGCCGGGACTCTGCACGCCGCACCGTCCCATGCCGGTGTCGCATTCGACCAGCACGGGAAGGGGGCGCGGCGCGTCGCGGAAGGTCGCAGCGAGGCCCCGCACGGTGGTCTCGCTGTCGGCGGTGACCGACATGCGCACGCGCTCCGACAGCGCCCGCAGCCGCGCAAGCTTGCTCGTCCCCAGAATATTGTACGGGAGAAAGATGTCGGCGATGCCGGCGTCGGCCATCACCTCGGCTTCGCCGAGCTTTTGACAGGTGATGCCGACGGCGCCGAGTTCCACTTGCCGTCGCGCGAAGCGGGTGAGCTTGTGGGTCTTGATATGCGGCCGCAGTTTGAGGCCATGAGCGTCGGCATACGCCTGCGCACGCTTCAGGTTCGTCTCTACCCGCGCGAGGTCGACCAGTACGCACGGGGTATCGAGAGTCTCGAACGGCGCCGCATCAGCCATTTCACCCGCCTCCCAGCACGTCGGTCACGAAGCGCATATTGCCCGCGGTCAGACCGCCGTCGACGGGCAGCACGGCGCCGGTGATTCCCGAGGCGGCGTCCGAGACGAGGAACAGCGCGGCGCGCGCGACTTCCTCCGGAGCGATCATCCGCCCGATCGGATAAAGCGGCGCGATCTGGCGCAGGAGATCGGGAGACCTTTCGAATCGATGATCCCAAGCCGGCGTGCGCACCGAGCCGGGACAGATGACATTGGCGCGCACGCCCTCGGCGCCGCGCTCGACCGCGATCGCCCTGGCCAGCGCCAGCAGGCCGGCCTTGGCGGCGGAATAGGCCGGGTTGCCGAAATGCGCGAGCGCGTTGACCGTGGAAATGAAAACGACCGAGCCGCCGCCTCGCCTGGCCATCGCCGCGACCACCGGCTTCGCGACATGGAAGGCGCCGGAGAGATTGATCGCGAGTTCCTTGTCCCAGACCGCGCGATCGACCTTGTCCAGGCTTTCGCTGCGCGTGAAGCCGGCGTTGCTGACGAGAATATCAGGCGCCTTGCCCGCGCCCTCCAACGGGGCCACCGCCGCCTCGATGGCGTCGGGGTCCGTCAGATCGAATACGAGGCGGTCGTCGAGCTCGAGCCCGTCCATCGCGCTCGCCCTGATGTCCGCGCCCATCACGGACGCGCCCGCCTCCTGAAACAGCGCGACGAGCGCGCGCCCGATGCCGCCGCCCGCGCCGGTGATCAGCGCACGTTTTCCGGTCAGCCGGAAGCCGGAGAGGAGGTCGATTTTCGCCATTTTTTTGTAGATCCACCAAATTCCGCAGCTGCCGGCGCCCGGCCCCCATCCGCAGGAAATTCCCATCCGCGAAATAAAGCAACATCTTCGTCGCAAATCTTGTTCAAAAGCGCTATTTCGCGAAATTGAATCACAGTCAAGGGATTCCATGCGCATCTTCACGGCATCGCTCGCCACCGAAACCAACACGTTCTCGCCGATCCCCACCGATCGCGCGAGTTTCGAGATGGCGTTCTACGCCGGGCCGGGCCGGCATCCGGATACGCCGACGCTGTGCCCGGCGCCCATGGTCGTGCTGAGGCGGCGGGCGAAGCTCGAAGGGTTCTCGCTGATCGAAGGCACAGCGGCCTGGGCGGAGCCGGGCGGGTTGCTGCAACTCGAGGCCTACGAGGATTTGCGCGACGAGATCCTCGACCAATTGCGCGCCGCGCTGCCGGTCGATGGCGTGATTCTCGGTCTGCACGGCGCGATGGTCGCGCAGGGCTGCGACGACTGCGAGGACGATTTACCCGGGAAGCTGAGCCTCGATGGCGGCCTTGTCGATGACCGACCAGACCGAGGCAATCTTGGAGAGCTTGAACTCATAGAAGACGTTCTCCGCAAACGAGACTACCCGCCCGTTGACGTTCAGCCCGAGGAACTTCCCCTTTGGCGAGCACTCGAAGGCGAGGCGGGCAGCGACGAGCGGGGGAGAGCAGGCCAGAAGCTGAACATTGAAGTGGAGGTCGGGGATGTCCTCGAAATCCTTGACCAGCATGTCACGGTAGCCGGACAGCGCGAGCGGTCGGCCGTTATGCTCAACCTCATCATCGACGTATTGTCCGAGTTGCTCCCAATCCCGTCGATTCAAGCAGTCGATGTAGGCGCGGTAGAGATCGGAAAGAGAGGTAGAGGCCAAAACGGAATTCTCCTTGGATGGTCCGGCTTACCGCACCGCGACCGGCCAAGCCAGCATGTGTCATCCCCTCGAAAGCGGGGATCCAGCCGTGGGATACGACGAAGCTGACGACATGAGCCGGGAAGCCGCCGAAAGCGGCGCAAAGCAAGCCTTGTAGCGTCGTGGTATTCTGGAAGCTCGCGTTCGCGAGCATGACACATGCTCTTGTGTGGATTCGCTGCGCTCGCAATGACGGGTAGAGCCAACCGGGTCTCGCCGGACGTCTCCTGAAACCCGAGTTTCAACGAGCCGACATTTCGCAACAGCGCACGACAGCATTTTGCGGTATAGGGACGAAATGGAAAACCTCAT
>JBAQGU010000961.1:0-10085 GCA_049287975.1 Roseiarcus sp. | reverse complement strand
GCGCGCAGCGCCAAGCTCGCGGCGGGGCGGGGCGGCGAGCGCAGGACGAAACGCTTCCCGTCCTGTTCGACCTCGGTCTCGGTCAGCGAGTCGAGGTCGGCGAGGATCTCGGGCCAGGACGCCCATGATGGCGCGGCTTCGCCCATCGCGGCGATGCGGTCCTCCAGTTCCTTTTTCAACACCAGGGCGAGGACTGCAGGAGACGTCGCCGCGGATGGCCGCGTCGAGTTTGTGATAAATCGGCCGCGTTTCGAACAGGCTCTTCGATGTGCGGAACGCCCGCTCGATCGTCCAGCGCGCCCGATACCAGGAAACGATCCGCAAGGCGTCTTCGAGGCTCGCCACCGCATGCGTCGTCAAGAGAATCCACAGGATCGGCTCGACGCCCTCCGGCGGATCGACCTCTTCGACCCGAACCGCGCGGAGTTTGACCGACGGCGGCAGCCGTTTGACTTGATAGCCCCAGCGCGGCCGCGGGATTTCGATCTCTCGCCAGCTCACGCGGGTCTTCGCGATGCGGGCGGGCTGGCCTGCCTTCGCGGGGATGGAGATTTGCCGCCCCTCGACATGGGGCGCCGCCGCCATCGCCGCGAACAACTTGGAACCGCCGCACAGGACGCGGTCGTGATCGGCGCGCCCGAGCAGATGGACGTGAGCCGAGCGGGGCGCGGCGTATTTCTCATAGATGTCGCCCTCGCGATCATCGATGAGGGTCACCATCGCCGCTTCCTGCAGCGCGAGGTCCGCCGCCCGCAGACCCCCGATCCAGCGCCCGGATTCCTTGGTCTCGATCGCGCGCGGGCGCCTGCGCTCGGCCTCTCTCTTCTTGCGCCCGCCCGGAGGCGCCTTCTTGCGACTGTAGATGTTGGCGTCCGCGAGCCCGATGATGCCGCCCGCATGGCCCACTTGCCGAGGATCGCCGTCGCCCGCGTCCACCACGATCACCGGATGCAGAAAAAGCCCGATGTCGCGGCCGTTGCCGACCACGCCGAAGCCTCGCTTGCTCCCCTTGTGCCCGGAGAAATTGAGCTCCGTCGTGTCCTGGATCGCCAGTACGTGCCGCCCCCGCGCCGCAACGGCCGTATGATCGGCGGCGGTCGAGAGCATGATCTCGCGCGTTACCGCCTCGTTGTGCAGAAAGCGCCGATAGCCCTCCGTCGTCGCCCTGTCGCCGCCGAGCCGCCGCAGGCAAGCCGTGCGCTTGGCCGTGAGCGCCGCCAGAAAATCTGCCCCCTTTTTTTGAGCCGTTCGTCGCCGAACTGCCCCAAATCCGTCATGCCTTGCATTGCGCGTCCTTCCGCGAATCACTCGTCAGGCAGGACAGAATCCGAGAATCACAAAAATAGCGAGATAAAAAAAGTGTGTATCGATTAGGTCAGCGACCGCGTCTACAGCGCTGGCGCGGCGGCGGGGGGACCGAGAGGAAAATTTTCCGCCTTGCAACTCCTTGAAAAACCACAAAACGGGAAAATGCGCGGGCCGGCCCGCTACCCCTTCTTCCCCGCGATCTTCGCGATCTCCCGCATCACCTTCAGCGACCCCTCCAACCGGTCCTTCAACTCCTCGAAATCGTCTGATATCACGATCCGCATGTCCGGCCGCACCCGCGCCATCGAACCTTGTGAGGTCACCCACTTCACGAGTCCCGTCGGGTTGGCGAACGAGTTGTCGCGGAACGCTAGCGTCAATCCGCGAGCGCCGGCGTCGAGCTTCTCGACATGCGCGCGGCGGCAGAGCGCCTTGATCCGCACCAGCTTCAAGAGCAGGTCGACCTCGGGCGGCGGGGGGCCGAAGCGGTCGACGATCTCGGCGCCCATCGCATCGATCTCGGCCTCGTTCTCCAGCGCGGAAAGACGGCGGTAGAGCGAGAGGCGCATCGTCAGGTCCGCGATATAGCTTTCGGGGATCGTCACCGGCGAGCCGAGCGAGATGGTCGGCGACCAGGGATCCTGTGCGGGCTCCTCGACGCCCGCCTTCAAGCGTTCGACCGCGTCCTGCACCATCTGCTGATAGAGTTCATAGCCGACCTCCTTGATATGGCCGGACTGTTCCTCCCCGAGCAGATTGCCGGCGCCGCGAAGGTCGAGGTCGTGGCTCGCGAGCTGGAAGCCGGCGCCCAGCGTGTCGAGCGATTGCAGCGCCGTCAGCCGCGTCGAAGCCTGCGGCGTCACCGGCTTGCCGGGCGGGGTGGTGAAGATCGCATAAGCGCGGACCTTCGAGCGCCCGACCCGGCCGCGCAACTGATAGAGCTGCGCGAGGCCGAACATGTCGGCGCGGTGCACGATCAGCGTGTTCGCGCGCGGAATGTCGAGCCCGGACTCGACGATCGAGGTCGAGAGCAGGATGTCGTATTTGCCGTCGTAGAAGGCGCCGATCTTGTCCTCGAGCTCGCTCATCGCGAGCTGGCCGTGCGCGACCACGAACTTGACCTCGGGGACCTTCTCGCGCAGGAACGCCGCGCATTCGTCGAGGTCTTCTATGCGCGGGCAGACGAAGAACGACTGGCCGCCGCGATAGCGCTCGCGCAGCAGCGCCTCGCGCACGATCAGCGCATCGAACGGCGAGACGAAGGTGCGCACGGCGAGCCGGTCGACCGGCGGCGTCGCGATGATCGAGAGGTCGCGCACGCCGGACATCGCCAGTTGCAGCGTCCGCGGGATCGGCGTCGCCGACAGCGTCAGCACATGCACCTCGGAGCGCAGCTCCTTCAGCCGCTCCTTGTGGCCGACGCCGAAATGCTGCTCCTCGTCGATCACGACGAGGCCGAGGTCCTTGAACTGGACGGTCTTGCCGAGCACGGCGTGGGTGCCGACGACGATGTCGACGCTGCCTTCGGCGAGCCCCTTCTTGGTCTCGCGCTGCTCGGCGGCCGGGACCATGCGCGAGAGCCGGCCGATCCGGATGGGCAGGCCGGCGAAGCGCTGCGTGAAATTGGCGTGGTGCTGCCGCGCGAGCAGCGTCGTCGGCACGACGATCGCGGTCTGCTTGCCGTTGATCGCCGTCGCGAAGGCTGCGCGCAACGCGACCTCGGTCTTGCCGAAGCCGACGTCGCCGCAGATCAGCCGATCCATCGGCCGGCCCGCCCCGAGGTCGTCGATCGTCGCCTCGATCGCCTGCGCCTGGTCCTGCGTCTCGTCATACGGGAAGCGCGCGCAGAATTCGTCGTAGAGCCCCTCGGGCGGAATCAGGCGCGCGGCGGCGCGGCTCAGGCGCTGCGCGGCGATGCGCACCAGCTCGCCCGCCATCTCGCGGACGCGCTTCTTCAGCCGCGCCTTGCGGGTCTGCCAGCCGGTCGAACCCAGCCGGTCGAGTTCGCCGTGCTCCGAGCCGAAGCGCGAGAGCAGTTCCAGGTTCTCGACGGGCAGGAAGAGCCGGTCGCCGCCGGCGTAGTGTATCTCGAGGCAATCGTGCGGCGCGCCCGCCGCCTCGATCGTCTTCAGGCCGACGAAACGGCCGACGCCGTGGTCGATATGCACCACGAGATCGCCCGCCGACAGAGCCGAGGCCTCGGCCAGCACATCCTGCGCGCGCCGTTTTCGCCGGCCCTGCCGCACCAGCCGATCGCCGAGAATGTCCTGCTCGCCGATGATGGCGAGATCGGCGGACTCGAAGCCATGCTCGAGCGCGATCACCGCGAGCGGCAGCGCGCCGGCGCGCACCCGCTGCGCCTGCGCCCAGGAGGAGACGAGCTCGACCGGTTTCAGGCCGTGCTCGGCGAGCACGTGGCTGAGCCGCTCGCGCGAGCCGTCGCTCCAGCCCGCGACGATGACCCTGAGCCCGCGCCCGCGCAGCGCCCGGACGTGCGCGGCCGCCGCCTCGAACACGTTGACGTTCTCGTCCTGCCGCTCGGGAGCGAAGTCGCGCCCGACCCGGCCGCCGCAGTCGAGAGCCTGCGCGTCCGACGCGGACTCGAACGGCGTCAGTCGCGCGAGCGGGCCGGCCGTGAGCCGCTCGCGCCATTCGTCGGCCTCGAGATAGAGCCGGTTCGGCTTCAGCGGCCGATAGTCGGCGTGCGCAGGGTCCGCTTCGTTGGCGGTCTTGCGTGCGGCATAATAATCCGCGATCAGCGCGAAGCGCGCGTCGGCGGCCTCCTCGGCGCGCGCGTCGAGCACGACAGGCGCCTCCGCCACATAGTCGAACACCGTGTCCAGCCGCTCGTGGAACAGCGGCAGCCAATGTTCGAAGCCGATCGCGCGGCGGCCCTCGCTCACCGTCTCGTACAGCGAATCGCCGCGTCGCGGCGCGCCGAATTCGGCGGCGTAGCCCTGGCGAAAGCGGCGGATCGTCTCGGTGGTGAGCTGCGCTTCGCTCATCGGCACGAGATCGAGCGCGCGGAGCTGGCCGACGCTGCGCTGCGTCTCCGGATCGAACGAGCGAATCGATTCCAGCGTGTCGCCGAAGAAATCGAGCCGCACAGGGGCGGGCGCGCCGGGCGCCCAGAGATCGAGAATGCCGCCGCGCTGGGCGTAATCGCCGACGTCGCGCACCACCCCCGCGCGCGAAAACCCATTGGATTCGAGCCAGACCGCGAGATCCGACATGCGAACGCTGTTGCCCGGCGCCGCCGAGAAAGCCGCCGACGCGACGAACGCCTTCGGCGGGAGGCGCTGCGTCATCGCGGTGACCGTTGCGACGAGCACTCGCGGCCGCTCCATAGCGCCCCGAGTCAACGCGAGCCGCGCGAGCGCGGTCATGCGTTGCGCGGCGATCGCCGCATTGGGCGAAACGCGATCGTAGGGCTGGCAGTCCCAGCCCGGCAGATAGAGCGCCTCGATCTCCGGCGCGGCGAAGGCGAGCGCGTCGATGAAGCTCTGCGCGCGCAAACTGTCGCGGGCGACGAAGCTGAGCGCGACGGCGCGACTTTCCGCCTCACGCGCCAGCGCGCGCGCGAGATCGGCGACGACGAAGGCGTCGAAGCCCTCGGGCGCTCGGGCGAGCGTGACCGCGCCGCCTCGCCGGAGGCGATGGGCCAGAGCGACGGGGGCGTTCACGAGGCCGATTTCTCCCGGCGCAGCGCTTCCCGAGGCGCCGCGCGCAGCCGCGCGAACAGTGGCGTGTCGAATTTTTCCGGCGTCGACGCCTCGCCGATGATCCACGCCAGAATGTCCGGATCGGGCTGATCGAGCCAGCGCTCGAACTCGTCGATTTCAGCGTCGTCGAGCTCGGTGAGATGGGCGTCAGCGAACTGGCCGAGCGCCAGATCCATCTCGCGCAGGCCACGGCGCCAGGCGCGAAACAATATACGTCGCCGGCGCGGGTCGAGCCCGGCGCTGGAGAGAGGGATGCTCGACATGTTCAACCTTTGGACGCGCGCCCGGATGGTGCGCGCTTATACCTGGGCGGAGCGCCGATGTCAGCAAGGGCGCGGAGGCGGGTATTGAGCGCGCGCGGATCGTCACCCCTTCGAACCTGCGCTCCAGCCCCACGTACAACCTCGTCTAGGAGAGTACGCAACCATATGTTACATAAATAATTGTGGAAAACGATAAGAATCAATTGCATAGGACGCGGCGTTGATGTTAGCGTTTCTCGCTGGAGTCCGTAGGTTGCCGACCTTGGAAGCAACGCGAGTCGGCATTTCCGACAATGGCCATATCGCGGAGCTCCAAGTCACTGAGCCAGACTTATTTCGCCAATCTAAAGCCGATGGGAGGACGGGATGGCGAGGGGTGTATATCGCATGCCTGACGGACAGGTGATGGTCGACTACGGCAGCAGGCGGCAGTCTCCCATTTCTCGCGCCCAATACAAAGCGAACGGTTATCAGCCGACGTATGACAAGCTTGGAGTAAAACCTCTGCAAGGGGCGAAGGGCGAACCTCGTCCGGCCCGACGCGACAGGCCGACGGCGCAGAACATCTCCAGCGAAGCTCCAACTGGAAACGCGGCCCCAGCTCACGAACATTGATAGAGTCGCCATTCGAAATGTCGCCCTCGAGCGCTCAAATCGCAGTCAATTCGACAATTCGACATGGACCCTCCGCGACGACGGTGTTGTTGGGCGCCGAGCAGGCGCAATGTCTCAATATCAGAGACGCATTGCTTTCTAGGAGCGCGAAACCGGCGTTATCATTCGAACGCGCAACGGTTGTACTCGGCCCCGAATCGGGACTTCGATTTCCGTTCCCGCTACGACCCCGCGCGCAGATGCCGGCAGATCGGCGGCGACCAGGAGATCCTCGCTGACGATGACGCTGCATTGTTGCTGTTTCGCGACTTCGAGAAGCCGGCTTGCGACATTCGTGGTGTCTCCAGTAGCGGCGATGTGTTGATGGCGCTTCGGCCCCAGACGAGAAACGACGGCTGTCCCGTAATGACCTCCGACCCGGACACCGAGCCGATCTTTCGCGACCGGCAACGTCTCGAGCCATTTGACGGTCGAGTCGTAGAGGCCGACGACCGTGAGAAGCGCCCGGGATGCGTCGTCGGGTCGGGGTTCCGGCAAGCCAAAAACGATCATGGCGCCGTCGCCCATGAAACTCGCGACGAAACCGTCGCGCGACATGACCTCACGTTCGATCATCGACTGAAACGCGGCGAGGAGATCGCGAGCCCTTCGCGGTCCGATCCTTTCGGCCAACCCGGTGAATCCGGCGAGGTCGACGAATATGACCGCAACCTCCTGCTGAACCGGTTCATCCAGAAATCCAGGGTTCCTCAAGATATGTTTTACCAGAAGGGGCGACTGAAAACTCGACAGTCGTTCCTTGTCCCGGGCGAGCCGCGCCGAGAGGATTCTGTCCAAGCTGAGACGGGCGGCGCCATAACCTGCGGCCACCGGAATCAGCGTCGTCAGCGGCACAGCGACGCTGAGCCAGTACCCTTCGGCGAACGCCATGGCCGTGAATGCCAGCCATGAGGCGGCGACGAGCCCAACGATCGCAAGGCCCAGATAGATGCGCCGCATCGCCATCAGCATGACCGTCAGGCACGGCAACAGAATCGCCGTCATGGCGTCGACTTTTCGAACGGACGCTGTCCGAATCAATCCGTCACCGGCGAGAAGATTGCTGATGCCCGTGGCGAAGACCTCGACGCCAGGAAAGGTGTCGGTGTCGTCGAACGGCGTGCTGTATTTATCGCCGATTGCCAGAGCGGTGGCGCCCAAGACGACGACTTGGCCGCGCACAGCGTTCGGGTCCAGATCGCCGGCGAGGACCCGCGACGCGCTGAATTCTGTGATCGCGCCCCGCGGGCCGTAATAGCGAATCGGCAAGTGATACCCCATGTCCATTCTGACGCGCCTGCCTGCGATCCTGAGGTCATCGCCGACAAGTACCGGCTCCGTATTCAACGCCGCGGACGCCGCGGCGAGGGCGAAGGAGGGGTCCGCGCCTTCGCCGGAGCGATAAATCATGGGAATGAATCGCGGCACACCGCTGGAATCCGTTGAAATGTTGACGAGACCTGGTCTGGCGACCGCGAGGAATTGCGAGGCCGGCCAGAGAACGCTGACGGGGTTCGGAGCGAGCGCGAGTTCCTCGGACTGTTGGTCTTTGCGTTGCTCGGCGTTTTTCTCGAACACGCCAACGGCTGCGATGACCGACCTGGCGGAATGGAGCGCATCGGCGAGCTCTTTGTCCGTTTCCGGACTGCCCGGATTCAGGAATGCGATGTCGACGGCGATCGCCTTCGGATTCAGGGCTGCGAGACCTCTGACGATCCGCGCGACCACACTCCGCGGCAGCGGAAAAGCGCCTAACTTCTCGATCGTTTCGTCATCGATCGCAGCAATGACGACGCCGCGGGGCGCAGGTCGTGGGCCGGCGATCGAGAAGCGCCAGTCGACGGTGAGATATTCGATATTGTCGAGAACCGAGCCGTCGCCGTCGATCTGCCGCCACCCCAAAAATCCGCCCCAGAGAACGGCGACGAGTAAAAATCCGCAGGTCGTCAATGTGCTGAGTGACGGCCTGCCGCAGCTGATCATTGGCCGAAGCGGGCGAGCAGCGCCCGGACGCGGGCGGCCGGCCATCGCTTGACCACGATGGGTCCGGAATCGGGCGAAACATCCGCCCCGTCGCCCGCGCGGAGAAGCACGGTCTGTTCTCCGCTGGGTCGCGAAACCGCGACACGACCCGCAATCACGAACGTGGACGCTTTCCCCGAACCGACATCGACGACCCACTTCGTGCCGCGAACGGCCGCAATGGCGTACGGGGTGCGGATTTGAAACGACGGATGCCTTTTGCTCGGATGGAATTCGACCATCAGCGCCCCGCCGTCGAGTTCCACCTCATTGGGCTGCTCGGCCGCGTTCTGATCGACGGGATGGTAGCTGGTGTCATGGGCGGTCCGAACCACGAGCGTGCGACCGCATCGCAGAATTTTTTCAGGTGGATTTTGCACGTCGGGAACGAGTTCGCACGCGCTGGTTTGGGCGCCGGCGGACACCGCAGTTGAAAGCAGGATCAAAATCGCGACAATAGTCGTCGGTCCCGTGCGATTCCGCGAGGGCACGCGAGCTGTGGGGGTCTCACGTGCGAATGGATTCGTACGTTTCGAAAGCGCTGCGTTCTGCATCGACTCGATCCTCTTTACGTTCTCGTTGTGGCCACATTATCGGTCGCCGTCGACGGGAACGCAAAGTGCTTCGCACAGGGACGAGTCGGGGGTCACCGCCGCTTCGGAAGGTTTTCATGCGGCGGAGTGGAAAGTCGGCGGTTTTGGATCGCTGCCGCGGCTAGGGAGCGTGACCAGTTACGATCGGCCAACGAAAAAAATCGCCTCGAGCGCGCAGGCGCTACCGGCCGCACTGGGCATCATCTGTTATACGGTCCCTCTGATCTTGCTGCGATTACGCAAAAAGAAGTATTTTGGAGGACAGCAACTGGCCCTGCGATCAATTCGCGCCAGGCCATCCAAAAAGTCGAACAAAATACACTATAGCTGCCGTACGGGCCGACGGCTGGCAGAGGCCCGTACGGCGACAGGGTGAGCGGCAGAGCCCGTTCAGTTCGAATGCGTCTCCGACGGTGCTGGCGTCTGCGACTGCGATTGCGCGGTCTGCTGCGGCGCCGCTTTGTCGTTTGTCGCATTCGTCTTATAGTCGCAGGCGAGTGCGGGCGCTATCGTCGCGGCGACGAGTCCGCAACCTACCAGAACTACAAGTAGCTTCGAGCGCATGAGGTAATCCTCCAAGAGGCCGAGTGGCGCAAAGACGCTAGCACCGATGTCTTCGTTTCGCCACTCAATTAGACTTGATGGCGCCTACCGGCGCTCATGCCACCTCGAAAACCCCGATCTCGACGCGATCGGGATGGCGCGCGCCGGCGCCGATGAACAGCGACCGCATCAGCCAGCGATAGCTTTCGCGCGCCGTCTCGAACCTGAACGCCGTGCGGAAATAGATCAGCGCGGGATCGACGACTTCGCCGCGCGCGAGGCGGGCCATGGCGTCGGGCGGACCGCGGCGCAGGCCGACATTGTTCACCGCGATTACGGCGCCGTCCGAAGTGCGCAGGACATAGCGGGCTTCTAGGATCGTCACGCCATCGGAGCGGAACATCTGAAAGTCGGCCCCGGCGCCGAAAATTTCGCCCTCGAGCCGCGGCCCGCTCACGCTTCCGCCGCGGATCGGAATGATCCGCCGTAGACCCTCGGTCGTTTCGCCGACGACGATCGGCTCGGCGACCTCGACCGAGAGGTCGGCAATGTGGAGCAGGCTCGGCGCACTCATGCGCGATTCATCACGGCAGATTCCCGTTTTCCTCCAGCACCTCGCCGGCCAGATAGAGCGAGCCGGCGATGAGGACGCGCGGGGGCTGCGGCCATTCCCGGCCTGAGAGGTTCTTCATCGCGGAGGCGACATTTTCGAACGCGCTGGCGGGAAGTCCGACGCCCGAGGCGATCGCGGCGACTTCGGCGGCGGTACGACCGGCGTGTCCCCCCGAGATCGGCACGCAGAGCACCTCGCGCGCGAGGCCTTTGAAATGAGCGAGGAAGCCGGCGGTGTCCTTGGTCGTCAAGGTGCCGCAGATCAGCACCAGCGGACGCGGCGACGCCTCCTCGAAATCCGCCATCGCCTCGGCGAGCACGCGGCCGCCCGCCTCGTTGTGCGCGCCGTCGAGCCAGACCTCCGCGCG
>JBAQGU010000960.1:0-2333 GCA_049287975.1 Roseiarcus sp. | reverse complement strand
CACGGCGGCGAGGATTTCATAATCGTCGCCGCCGGTCGCGGCAATCTCGAACAGAGCCGGGTCGGCTGCGATCGCCGCCGTCGCCGCGTCCGACAGCGGCAGTCGCCCGAGATCGACGCTCCCGCTCACGCCGCTGACGCGGAGCATCTTCTCGAGGTCGCCAACGAGCCCGTCCGAAACATCCATCCCGCCGTGCGCGAAAACCATCGCCGGCGCCAGCGCGAGACGCGGCCGCGGCAGCAGATAGCGGTCGAGCAGGTGGAGGCGATGCGGCTCGGACAGCGGAGGCCCCTGCCCCATCCGCAGCCGAAGGCCGAGCGCGGCGTCGCCGATCGTGCCGGACACATAGAGCCGATCGCCGGAACGAACGCCGGTGCGCGCAGCCATCCCGCCGGTTGGCGCCGAGCCCAGGGCGGTGATTGAAAGCGTCAGCGGCCCGGGCGTCTTGACGGTGTCGCCGCCCAGCAGCGGGCAATCGTACGCTCGAGCATCCTCGCCGAGCCCGCGCGCGAAATCTTCGAGCCAATCGGCGGTCCAGCCCGCGGGCAGCGCCAGCGAGAGCAGAAAGCCGAGCGGCGCGGCGCCCTTGGCGGCGAGGTCCGAGAGGTTCACCCGCAGCGCCTTCCGCGCGATGGCGGCCGGCGGATCGTCGGCGAAGAAGTGCACCCCCCCTACCAGCGCGTCGGTCGTCAGCACGAGATCGCGGCCGGACGGCGGCGTCAAGAGGGCGACGTCGTCTTTCAGGCCGAGGCCCGCCGGCCCCGCGAGCGGGGCGAAATAGCACGCGATCAGGTCGTCTTCGCCGGGACGGTCGGTCATGTCTTCTCACGTCGTCGAGGCCCATGTTGCATAGACTCGCTTCGCCTCCTAAACCTTCCTCCGCAGGGGAGATCGACCGTGACCGACGTATTTGAACCTCGATCCGAATTCGTGCGCGTGCTGCAAGAGCGCGGCTTCATTCATCAAGCCTCGGACCTCGCCGCGATAGACGAGAAGGCGGCTTCGGGCGAGCTCGTCGGATATATCGGATTCGACTGCACCGCGCCCTCGCTGCACGTCGGCTCGCTCGTCCAGATCATGATGCTGCATTGGCTGCAACAGACCGGCGGCAAGCCGATCGCGCTGATGGGCGGCGGCACCACGCAGGTCGGCGACCCCTCGGGCAAGGACGAGACCCGCAAGCTGCTCACCGTCGCGGAAATCGAGGCGAACAAGACGGGCATCCGCAAGGCGTTCTCGCACTTCGTCCGGTTCGGCGAGGGCAAGACGGACGCCGTCATGCCCGACAACGCGGAATGGCTGACGAAGCTCAACTACCTCGAGTTCCTGCGCGACATCGGCCGGCATTTCTCGGTCAACCGCATGCTGTCGATGGATTCGGTGAAGAATCGCTGGGAGCGCGACCAGGAGCTCTCGTTCCTGGAGTTCAATTACATGTGCTGCCAGGCCTACGACTTCGTAGAGCTCAACAAGCGCTTCGGCTGCACGCTGCAGATGGGCGGCTCCGACCAATGGGGCAATATCGTCACGGGCGTCGATCTCGGCCGGCGGCTCGGGACGGCGCAGCTGCTGGCGCTGACCTCGCCGCTGATCACGACGGCATCGGGCGCGAAGATGGGCAAGACCGTCGCCGGCGCCGTCTGGCTCGATGCGGCGATGCGCTCGCCCTACGATTACTGGCAGTTCTGGCGCAACACCGAGGACGCCGACGTAGGCAGATTCCTCCGATTGTTCACGCTGTTGTCGCTCGACGACATCGGCTTTCTGGAGAGGCGCTCCGGCGCCGAGATCAACGAGGCCAAGAAGGCGCTCGCCGACGCGGCGACCACGCTGCTGCACGGCCCCGAGGCCGCCGAGGCGGCGTCCGCGACCGCGCGCAAAACCTTCGAGACGCGCACACTTGCCACCGACCTGCCGACGGTGGATGTGCCGGCCGCCGAGTTCGACGCCGGCTACGGCGTGCTGCGCGCTTTCCTGCTCGCCAAGCTGGTCGGCTCGACGGGCGAGGCCCGCCGCCAGATTCGGGGCGGCGGCCTGCGCATCAACGACGTCGTGATCGAGAGCGAGAAGGCGACGATCGGACGCGACGCGCTGCAAGCAGGCGGGCTGGTCAAGCTGTCGCTGGGGAAGAAGAAGCATGTGCTGCTGAGGGCGGTGTAGGCGCTCGCGGCAGGAAACGGAGGGTGCGGGCGGCGAAGCGAGATTCTGTCGCGGTTTCGTGATTTTTCAAGGCCTTGCAGGCAGGAAAACTTTCCCTCCCCGTCGCCGAGGGTCTTGCGTCAACTACCCGTCATTGCGAGCGCAGCGAAGCAATCCAGGGGCCATAGCACGCG
>JBAQGU010000959.1:0-3672 GCA_049287975.1 Roseiarcus sp. | reverse complement strand
ATCGCGAACACCTGATGAAAGCGGGTCAGCCGCTCTTGCGCGCCGGAGAGTTCATAGTAGAGTTCGAGGTATTCCCCCTCTGACGGAATGCCCATCTCCTCGAGCGGGAGGCCGAGCAAACCGCCGTTCTCGTCTGGCGTCATCCGCCAAGCCTGGCTGCTGAACGCGAGATCGGCGAGGGGATGCCCGAGCGTCGACAGCTCCCAATCGAGCACGCCGATCACGCGCGGCTCGGTGACGTGGAAGATCACGTTCGCGATGCGGAAGTCGCCATGACAGAGCGCGATCGCTTCGCTGTCGGGGACGCGCTCGGAGAGCCAGCGCACGATATGGTCGAGGTCCGGGTTGTCGCCGTCGCCACGCCGGAATTGCGTCCACTGGCTCGACCAGCGGTTCAGCTGCCGCGCGAAATAATTGCCGGGCTTGCCGAAATCGCCGAGGCCCAGAGCGCGAAAGTCCAGCTTGTGGATCGAAGCCAGCGTCGCGCACATCGATCGATAGGCTTGCGTGCGCTCCTGGCGGTTCAGTCCCGGCGTGCGGAACTCGTGGAACACGCGACCGTCGAACCGCTGCATCAGATAGAACGGCGTGCCGATCACGGAGCGATCGTCGCAGTAGAGATAGGGCTCGGGGGTCGGAACGGGGCTATTCCACAGCGCGGTCAGCGCCCGATATTCGCGATCGATCGCATGCGCCGAGGGCATCAACGTGGCGTTCGGCTGCTTGCGCAGCACGGCGCGCCAATCGCCGCGCGTGAGAAAATACGTAGGGTTGGACATGCCGCCCTGCGTGCGCTCGACCCTTGTCGGCTCCGCGCCGCCGAATCGGCCGCGCAGGAACTCGTCGAGCCGCGCGATCTCGAAATCGACGCCGCGATCTTGGGGCGTCGCGTCCATCAGGCGTGGCTCGCGCGTTTGCCGCGGAAACCGAACAGATATTGCGCCACGCGCCGCATCTGCACCTCCTCGGCGCCTTCGGTGATGCGATAGCGCCTATGGTGGCGATAGATGTGCTCGAACGGCAGGGCGCGGCTGTAGCCCATGCCGCCGTGTACCTGCATCGCCCGATCCGCCGCCTCGCAGCAGAGTCGGTTCGCGCGGAAATTGCAGATCGAGACCATGTCGCTGATTTCCAGCGGGTTCTGTCGATCCATCTGCCAAGCGGTTCGGAAGATGAAGTTCTTCACCAACTCGTACTCGGCCCAGAGCTCGACCAACGGGAACTGCACCGCCTGTTTTTTGGCGAGCGGCTCGCCGAAAGCAACGCGCGAATTGGCGTATTTGACCGCCTCCTGGACGCAATAACGCGCGGCGCCGGCGCTCGCGGCCGCCTGACGGACGCGGTTCTCGTGCACGAAGCGCTGGGCGACGACGAGACCATCGCCTTCCTGGTGCAGGATCGAGCTGTCGGGCACGCGCACGTCCTTCAACTCGACCTCGGCGTGGTCGCTCGGCATGTTGAACGTCCAGTGATTGTAGAGGATATTGTGGCCCGGCGAGTCCGTTGGCACGATGAAGGCCGTGATGCCCTTGGCCTCGCCGGCTTTGCCTGACGTGCGCGCGAAGATCAAATTTCCGTGTGCGCGCGCGACCTGGCTGTTCCAGCGCTTCCGGCCGTTCAAAATCCAATAGTCGCCGTCGCGTCGTCCCGTCGTCTCCAACCAGGTCGCGTCGCTGCCGTGGCCGGGCTCGGTGAGGCCGAACGAGAGGTGTTTCTTGCCTGAGATGATCCCCTCGATGTAGGTCTTCTGCTCGGGCGTGCCGTAGTCGGCGAGCGCCGGAATGATTGGGAAATTACCGACGATCGAGGATTCGTCCTGCAGGTCGTTGTGCAATCCGAGGCCCTTGCCGGCGAGATGCTCGCGGATCGCCGCGATCGCCAGGTTGGAGGCTGCCTGACCGCCGCAGGATTTGGGCAGGCCGTAGCGCAGATGCCCCGCGCGGTCGGCGCGGCGCTCCATCTCGACGATCAGTGCGCGCCATTCCGCGCGCGGACGCCCGTCCTGCTCCCAGTCGGTGCGCGCATTCTCGCGCCGATGGTCGAAGAACTGCATGTTCTCGCGCTCGAGCGGCTTGATCTCGGCTTGGATGAAAGCGTCGAGTTCCGCGAGCTTGGCCGTTATTTCAGCCGGCAGTTCAAAGTCCATGTCTCGCGTCTCCCGGCGTCTCGTCTGATTGTGCGAGCAGATCGTACGCTAGTGTACGAAATGCGTCAAGCCGGCTATAGTGCGATGCGGCCGTAAGGGTGCGTGCTGCTTACGCCGCCGTCTACCGACAGCAATTGCCCGTCGACATAAGAGGAATCGTCGCTGGCCAGAAATGCCGCGGCGGCCGCGATCTCGTCGGCGCGGCCCGGGCGCTTCATCGGCGTGACATGGCCGAGCTTGCCTTCGACGCCACGTGCGCGCGCATCCTCGAACACCTTGCGCGTCAGCTGCGTTTCGACCAGTCCGGGCAGAACGGCGTTCACCCTGACGCCCGTGCCCGCGAAGGCGTTGGCCGCGGTCTGCGCGAGATTGTTCACCGCCGCCTTGCTGGCGCTGTAGGAGATCGCGCCTGCATTGGCCCGCAGCGAGGCCGCCGAAGAGGTCAGGATGATCGAGCCGTAACGCTGCGCCGTCATATGACGCCCCGCGTATTTGATCGCGAGGAAGCAGCTGATCGTGTTGATCCGATACACCTCTTCCCATTCCTCGACAGTCTGTTCGAGCAGCGGCGTGTTGGCGCCGGTGACGCCGATGTTGGCGAAGAAGATCTCGAGGCCGCCGAGCTCGGAGACTGAGCGCTGCACCATCGCCTCGACGTTGACCTCGACGGCGGCGTCGGTCACCATTCCGAGCGCCTTGCCGTCCTCGGCATGTATGAGATCGACGGTCTCCATCGTGTTCTTCGCGCGTCCCACCACCAGCACGGAAGCCCCTTCGCGCGCGAAGCGGATCGCGCTCGCTCGACCGATTCCGCTTCCGCCGCCGGTCACGATCGCGCGCCGTCCTTCGAGCCGTCTCATTTCGAGCCCCTTCTATCTAGCGGCGACCGTCCAACCGCCGTCGGCGGTGATGACGGCGCCTTGCACGTAGCTGGAGTCGTCGCTCGCCAGGAACGCGGCGACCCCCGCGATTTCGTCGGGTTCGCCGAACCGTCCGAGCGGCATCTGCGCGCGACGTTCGACGATTGTCGTCTCGTCGAATTGGGCGATCGAAGCGGGCGTGCCGATCATGCCCGGCGCGATCGCGTTGACGCGGATTCGCTTCGGGCTCAACTCCATCGCCGCCGCGCGCGTCAGGCCGACGACGCCTGCCTTCAGCGCGGAATAGGCGATCGAATCCTTGGCGGGATGCGAAGCGGAGACCGACGAGAGATTGATGATCGAGCCGCCGCCGCGCCGCTCCATCTGCGGAGCTGCGGCCTGCATAGTCCAGATCAGGCCGTCGACGCCGCAGGCGAACATACGGTCGACCGTCTCGCCGTCGATCTCGTCCAGCGGCTGGAATCGCGCCCAGACCGCGTTGTTGACGAGTACGGCGACCGGCGCGGCAAACTCACTTTCGATGCTGTGGAACATTTCGTGGACCTCGTCGCGGCGGCCCACGTCGACCGCGAAAGCGCGCGCATCGAGGCTGCGGCTCACGAGTTCGGCGACCATCGGCTCGAGCCGCCTCGCGCTGACGTCGAC
>JBAQGU010000958.1:0-2506 GCA_049287975.1 Roseiarcus sp. | reverse complement strand
GGTTTGGGTCGATGGCCAAGGGTTTACGCCTCGCGGGCGCGCCGTGCTCGCCCGGCTGGCGCGCGCGGACGAGGACGGCCTCGACCTGGCAGCCTTCACGTTGCCCGATCCGAGCTTCGCCGATACCCGACCCGAGCGCCTGGCCCAGGTCGAAACGACGATTTCCGCCGCTCTCGTCGCCTATGCGCTGCAGGCCAGCGGCTCGCGAATCGCGCCCGCGAAGCTTTCGAACTTCGTCACCGCGAGCCCCGCCGTCGTCGATCCGGCCAAGGCCCTCAGTGAGACGGCGAGCGCCGCGGAGCCGGGCGACGCGCTGGCGGCCTACAATCCAGGCCAGAAGGGCTATCAGGATCTGCGTGACGAGTTGGCGCGGCTCCGGGCGACTTCGCCGGTGGCGGCGCCCCGTCCGCTCACGGGTCCGACCCTGAGGATCGGAATGGCCGATTCGCGGGTCCCTCTGATCCGCGCGCGGTTTGGCCTGGGCGCTCAGGTCGATCCGAGCAGCGCGCGCCTTTACGACGCGCGCGTGGCGAGCGCGGTGGCGGCGTTCCAGAAGTCGAAGGGGCTCGCCGCCGACGGCGCGCTGACGACGGCGACCAGCGAGGCGTTGTTCGGCAGTCCCAATTCCCGGCGTGAAGCGGCGATTCTGGCCAATATGGAGATGTGGCGCTGGCAGCCGCGCGAAATGGGGCAGGCCCGCATCGAAATCAACGTTCCCGATTACACGCTGCATGTGATGAACGGCGACGACGAAGTGCTTCATGCACGCGTCATCGTCGGGAAACCCGACACGCCAACGCCAATCTTTTCAAATGAAGTCAAATACATCCTTGTCAATCCGATTTGGCGCGTTCCCGATTCGATAATCAAAAAGGAAATGCTGCCCAAGCTCGCCGGCGATCCGCGCTATCTCGCCAGACGGGGGTTCCAGGTCAGCTATGTCGGCGGCCGACTCGTCGTGAATCAGCCGCCGGGCGAGGGAAACGCCCTCGGGCGAATCTTGTTCATGTTCCCTAACGAGCACTCGGTCTATCTGCACGATACGCCCACGCGCGCGTTGTTCTTGACCGCCCGACGCGCCTACAGTCATGGCTGCGTGCGCGTGGAGGAGCCGCTCCGGCTTGCGGAACTGTTGATGGGGGGCCAAGCGCGACGTTGGAGCGCCGGAAGAATCCAAGCCTTGCTCGGGACCAACGAAAAGGCGATTTTCCTGCCGCATCCGCTGCCCATCCATATCGAATATTTCACCGAATTCATCGATGCCGCGGGGGCCGCGCAGGAGCGTGAGGATGTGTACGGATTGACCGCGCAGGTCGCTGCAACACTTTCGCGCTTACGTCAATATTGAATCCAGGATCGAGCTGGGCTATAGCGGCATCGGAGTTCTTTTCCTTCCGCTGTGCTCTCGGGGTTACGGAGACAGAGTCGGCGTTGGGGGTCTGGGTCGCATAGTGGCTGGTGGACGCGGCGATCGGGTGTAGGAAGGGAATCTGTTGGGGTCATTTACGCAAGACGGCGTAGCTATAGGGCGTGTGCGCAGATCGCTGCGTGTACTCTTGGGCCCGTTGCTGCTCGTCATGGCGGCGGCGCCCAACTCGACGGAGTCGGCGATCGCCAACGGCGACACCCGCACTCTCACGCTCTCCGATGCCCATACCAACGAATCGGGCTCGTTCACCTACAAGGTCGACGGCTATTATGATCCCGCGGTGCTCGAAAAGCTGAACTGGTTTCTTCGCGACTGGCGGCTCAACGAGTCGACGAAGATGGATCCGAAGCTCTTCGACATCCTTTGGCAGGTCTATCGCGAATCCGGATCGCAGCAACCCGTAGACATCCTCTCCGGGTACCGATCGCCGCAGACCAACGCCATGTTGCGTCGCCGTTCCCGCCAAGTGGCGGAACATTCCCAGCATATGGAAGGCCGCGCGGTCGATGCCCATTTCCTCGACGTCGGCACGGCGACCATACGCGACATCACGATGCGCATGCAGGCGGGCGGCGTCGGATTTTACCCGACCGGGGGAACGCCCTGGGTTCACATCGACTGCGGCTCGATCCGATATTGGCCGCGGATGAGCCGTGATGCGTTGACGCGATTGTTCCCGGACGGCAAAACGGTGTTCATCCCTTCCGACGGCCAACCCATGGCTGGATACGAACAAGCGCGCGCCGAAATCGAAGCGCGCGGCGGCGAGATCCAGACCGCGAGCAAGGGTTCGGGTTTCGGCTTTCTGGGCTTTCTCTTCGGCGCTCGCGGCGGAGGAGCGGACGACGAAGAGGAAGCCGGCGCCGACAACGTCGTAACCTCGGGGCGAGGCTTTCGCTCCGGCAGAGGCGGAATCCAAGTCGCCTCGGTGGCCCCGACGGCCCCCGACGTCCCCACGAGCGCGAAGGGCAATCCGCCGCGCGGTCAGACCTACGCGGAGCCCGCCCCGCCGGCGCCGGCCGCACCTGATGTCCTCGCGACCGCGAGGGGCAATCTGCCGCGCGGCCAGGTCTACAT
>JBAQGU010000957.1:0-2886 GCA_049287975.1 Roseiarcus sp. | reverse complement strand
GCCTTGCGGGGCCTGAGCGGTCAGGGTGACGAGCGCCGAGGCGACGCCCGCAATCGCTTTGATCCTGGCCTCGACCTGCGAGCGCATCGCTTCCATCGCCTGGGCGCGCGCGGGATCGACCTTGATCGCGAGGAACACCTTGCCGTCGCGAATGGTCACGCCGTCGATCGCGCCCGATTTGGGCAGCGGCGTCTTGCCGTCCGGCCCCGGGATCGCCGCCAGCGCGGCCATGACATCGTCCTTCGAAAGCATCAGGCTAAGTCCTTGTTGCGGTCAGTCGCGCTCCGACGCTTTTTGAGCGAGCAAAGCGGCGAGGCTCAGGGCGGCCACGACCGACACCCGAGATGATCGGGGAGTCTAGAAGCATTCGGGGTGGGAGTCATGGCGGGCGTCGGTATAAAGGAGACGTTCGCCCCTTTCGGTTATCCGGTCGGCCAAATTAAGAGGCGGCAGTAGCTCTTCTCTATCGGCTGATCGACGCGGCAAATTCGTCAGAACCATCTCGCGACAGAGGATCAGCGTGGGCAATGTCGTCTGCCGAATGATGATAGCGCTCGTCCAGGAACGGGCTCCTAACCGGTTGATTTCAATAGATAACAATGATTTCGTGTGTTATAGGGCATCTTTCGGCATGGCGCTACGCGAGGCTCTCTTTGATCCGTTCCGGGGTCGCCTCGTCCGCAGGAAATGCCGAGATTGTCGGCCAGCGCGTCGAGCTGGAAGCGGACGACGTTCGCCGCGAACGAGTGGTGGGAAAGCCCGGTCCATCGGAGCGCGCCCTTGCCCTCCTTGATCCACTGCTCGCATGCGCGGATTTGGCGGCCTGAGCAGGCTGAGCAGGCGCGCAGCTTGGCAGACGCGAAAGCTGAGAATAAGCTTCCGTTTTGGCGCTTTCAATTCGCAGAAGCGAGCGGCGCAACGGGAGCGCGATTATGACTGGAGCGCGTTGGTTGGCGGTCTTGCCGTTCCTCGGCATCCTCGTGGGAACGGCCTATGTCAATCAAGTCGAGCCGCTGGTGTTCGGTATGCCCCTCGTTCTCGCCTGGATCGTCGGCTGGGTGGTCGTCGGCGCCGCGATCCTCGCCGTGATCTACGTGCTCGACCCCGCGAACGCGGACCCGGACGGCGGTCGCGAGCGAGACGTTCGATGAACAGCGCCCTCGTCATCATCGCACTCACTGCGATCCTGGCGCTCGCGCTCGGCTTGGCGGCCCGGCGCGGCGTGCGCATGACCCTGGAGCAATGGACGGTCGGCGGCCGGGGGTTCGGAGCGCCGCTGGTCTTCCTGCTGACGGCGGGCGAGATCTACACCACCTTCACGTTCCTGGGTGGCAGCGGGTACGCCTACGGCAAGGGCGCCCCAGCCTATTACATTCTGGCCTACGGAACGCTGGCCTATATTCTCTCCTATTGGCTGCTGCCGCCGATCTGGCGCTACGCGCGGCAGGAGCGGCTGGTGTCGCAGTCGCATTTCTTCACCCGCAAATACGATAGCCCCTGGCTGGGGATTCTCGTCGCGGTGATTGGCGTCGTCGCGCTCGTTCCCTACCTCGTGCTGCAGTTCAAGGGTCTTGGAATCATTGTGACGGTCGCCTCCTACGGCTCCATCTCTTCGACAGCGGCGATCTGGATCGGCGCCGCGACGGTGACGATCTACGTCATGGCATCCGGCATGCACGGCGCGGCATGGAACGCCGTGGTCAAGGACGCTCTCATTCTCGCGGTCGTGGTGTTCCTCGGCATCTATCTGCCGTTCCATTATTACGGCGGCTATTCCGAGATGTTCCGGGCGATCGACGCAGCCGAGCCGGGCATGCTCGCGTTCAAGCCGACCGGCCAGAGCGTTCTGTGGTTCCAATCGACAGTGGCGCTGACGGCGCTCGGC
Source organism: Roseiarcus sp. (assembly GCA_049287975.1). GTDB lineage: Bacteria > Pseudomonadota > Alphaproteobacteria > Rhizobiales > Beijerinckiaceae > Roseiarcus. The sequence continues at coordinate 1,001 of JBAQGU010000957.1, read as the reverse complement.
TTCTACATGTGGCCGCATGCCTTCGCCGCCCTGTTCACGGCCAAGCACGAGCGCACCTTCCGGCGCAATGCGATGGCGCTGCCGCTTTATCAGCTCATCCTGCTGTTCGTGTTCTTCAGCGGCTTCGCCGCGATCTTGAAGGTTCCCGGTCTGACCGGCGCCGACATCGACCTGTCGCTGTTCAAGCTCTCGATCCAGACCTTCGATCCCTGGTTCGTCGGCGTGATCGGCGCCGCCGGCGTGCTGACCGCTCTGGTTCCGGGCTCGCTGATCATCCTCTCGGCCGCAACCTTGATCGCCAACGATGTGGTGCGTCCGCTGAGCGCCAATATCTCCGAGGACGCGGTGACGCTGATCGCGCGCGGCGTCGTTCCCGCGTTGGCGCTGGTGGCGGTGTTCTTCACCTTGCAAGGGGGCCAGACGATCGTCGCGCTGCTGCTGATGGGTTACTCCTTCGTCACCCAATTGTTCCCGGCGCTCATTTGCAGCCTGATGGCGCGCAACCCGATGACCAAACAGGGCGCGGCGGCCGGCATCATCGCGGGCGCAGCCGTCGTCGTCTATGTCACGTTGACCCCCCATGGCACGTTCGTGAGCCTGTTCCCGTTCCTTCCCGCCAAGGCCAACGACATCAACATCGGCTTCGCGGCGCTGATCGTGAACGTGGCCGTCTCGGCCGTCGTGAGTTTGGCGACTCGGACCGCGGCGGTTCCCGTCGCCTCGCGTTCTGGCTGAGCTGCTCGCGGGCGACCGTGGGCGCGCTGGGTTTCCCGCCGACACATGCGGCGGCAATCTCGGCAATCAACCTTCGCCTCAAACCATTGTTCGGCGTCTTTGATGTCCTCGAGCACCTCGTATTTGTGCGCGTTGTTCGTGACAGCCGTTTTGGTTGCCGGTTGATGCGGGCCTCTCCTGCGCCGGGCATCAATTAACGAAAAATATATGTTTGATCTGACGGCGCGAGGCTCTCGCGAGCCCCGCCCAAACCGCTCGGGTCCTGG
>JBAQGU010000956.1:0-1889 GCA_049287975.1 Roseiarcus sp. | reverse complement strand
GTCATAGGCTTCGAGCACGCCCATCTTCCTCAAGCTCAGCGCGCAATTGAGCGCGGTCTGGCCGCCCATCGTCGGCAGCAAGGCGAAGCCGCCGGGCTGCGCCCAGCGCTCCTTGGCTATGATTTTGGCGACGATCTCCGGCGTGATCGGCTCGATATAGGTGCGGTCCGCCATGTCGGGATCGGTCATGATCGTGGCGGGATTGGAATTGACGAGGACGATTCGATAGCCTTCCGCGCCCAGGGCCTTGCAGGCCTGGGTGCCCGAATAATCGAACTCGCAGGCTTGGCCGATGATGATCGGACCCGCGCCGATGATGAGAATCGTGGAGATGTCGGTCCGCTTCGGCATATATCCCCTGGGGCCGGGCCCGGGGGGCGGCGGCGATCGGCTCGTTACGACACACGGAAGGCCGCGCCGCGAGCCGCGGGGGCCGCGCGAGCCTCCTCGATTTTCTGGCTTCGCTAGCGCTAGGCGGCGCCGGCCCAAAAGGTCGCCGCCGTCCATCGGACTAACTAGACGAGAATCGCGGCGTGGGAAATAGCCGGATGGCGTGTCGCTCAGCGGCGCCCCCTACTCCGCGCTGGCAGTGGAGGATCACCACAAGCTGTCGTTCGACAATACTTGCACCAGCCATCGCTCGTTCACGCGATCCTATCTGGCGGACCTGCTGCGCGACCGCACGCTACGCAACGGCGACCTCGTGATGGGTCGACTGACTAGTTCTTCGACTTCTGGCGTCGTTCCATTTCCGCAGTTGTTCGCGCATGCATCGGAACCATTGGCGACGCTCGAAGTTCCTGTCGAGGCGCTGGGCGCCATAGCTTTACCCGGAGGAAGAAATGGCTGAGGCAAAGCGCGACAAAAAGTCGAAGGGTGACCAAGAACAGCAGCTGTCGAAAGAGCTGGAGCAGACTTTTCCAGCCAGCGATCCGCCCGCCTCCGTTCAACCGGGAAGCGGCGTGACAGGGCCCGAGGTCGCGAAGTCCAAGCCCAAGGATAAATGAAGAGCTGAAATCGGACGCACTCGCTAGCGCGACGTCCCTTCGTCAGACGTCGCCATTGCGAGCGCAGGAAACCCGGGGGCTGCGTCAGGCGGCCCTGGTTGCTTCGTTGATGACGATCCAGTTCGATTTGGACGCCGCTCTAGCTTGTGTCAGCCGGCCCGATTTCGGGCCGCACCAACCGATCAAATGCATCAGGTCGACATAGCCGAAACCGTGCCGAGATCGCGTCACTTTGGTTGAACGCCTTGTGGGCCGCCGGGGCTGCCCGGGGGCGGGATGACGGCCGTTGATCCGGTAGACGGGGCGGGCTTCGCGATCTTTGGGTCCACTTCCCGCGGCCGGATCACGCCGTTGGAGGCGCCCAGTTTGTCGCTCAGCGTGCCGGGCTGTCTGGCGAATGTACTGTTCGGGCTGGGCGAGACGGTCTGAGCCCCGGGGCCATTCGCGGACGCGGCTTGCGACGGAGCGATCGCCAGCACAGCAAAACAACCGGCCGCCGCGCATGCCGCCAATAGTGTGATCTTCTTGGTCATCGATGGATCCTCTTGTGTTTCGCCCCCCGCCATGGACGCCCCTTTCACGCGAAAAACGTCCCGACCTCACGCGAGGTTCCGTGGAAAGCCGCCGATATCGAGTTGCAGCGGTTAGCAAAAGCCGCCCCGAGGCGATTCCGCTTTCGCGGAACCTCACAAGGGCCGGCGGGTTGCCTCGGCTTCTCGGAGAGCAGACCGACCGGAGAGTCCGGAATTCCAAATTCGGAGGCGACAATGACTGCGAAAAATGAAATGGACAGAACTCGACGTCATGTGGTGGGCGGTCTCTCGGCTGGACTCGTGGCGGCTTTGGGCGGACCCGCGGTCGCGCACAACGACGTATCGGGCG
>JBAQGU010000955.1:0-3134 GCA_049287975.1 Roseiarcus sp. | reverse complement strand
GCTTGGAGCAAAACACGCGACTTTTGGAGAAGCTTGGAAAAAGGCTTGGAGGGTGCCTTTATTCCGCCACCGTTGGCTCCCTCCCGCCAGCGGCCTCCGCTCGAGCGGGATCGTCACTGCGAGGAGCGAAGCGACGAAGCAACCCGGGGGTAGCGTCACGCGGCCCCTGGGTTGCTTCGCTGCGCTAGGCCTGAGTATACGGAAAAGCGGAAGGCCCGTTTCATCCAAGGGGACCGGCTGGAGGACGGTGCGGAACTCGCAATGACGGTGGTATCCGTCGTCCTGCGGAGCGTCCGTCACCATATTGAATTTGAAAGCAAGAGACGGAGCGCCAGCAGCTCGCGTCCCGGGCATAAGCGAGCGCAGGGTTGATCTCCAAGAGGAACGACAATGAACGCGTATTCAAAGCAGTGCCTTCCTCGGGGCGGACATTCTGTCGTCGACGATCCCCGATGGAGCCGCATCGTCGCGCGAGACAAGAACGCCAATGGCGAATTCTGGTACTCGGTCTCGACCACGGGCGTCTACTGCAGGCCGTCCTGCCCTTCCCGGGGTTGCAACCCCGAGAACGTGACCATCCATGACAGTCTGGAGGCGGCCAAGGCGACCGGCTTCCGCGCCTGCCTTCGATGCAAGCCAGATGGCCGCTCGATCGACGAAGTGAACGCGGCGGCCGTCGCGAAGGCCTGCCAATTGATCGACGAGGCGGAGCAGGAGCCGACGCTCGGCGAGATCGCGAAAGCGGTCAAACTCAGTCCCTATCACTTCCATCGCGTTTTCAAGGCCGTGACCGGCGTCACGCCCAAAGCCTATGCCGGAGCGGTGCGGGCGGCCCGAGTGCGGGAACGGCTCGGCAGCAGCGAGACGGTGACGGAAGCGATTTACGACGCGGGGTTCAACTCCAACGGACGTTTCTACGCGACTTCGACCGACCTTCTCGGAATGACGCCAAGCCGCTACCGCGCCGGAGGCGCCAAAGAGAAGTTGTGGTTCGCCGTCGGCCAATGCTCGTTGGGCGCCATTCTGGTCGCCTCCAGCGACAAGGGCGTGGCGGCGATCCTGATCGGCGACGATCCCGACGCCTTGGCGCGGGACCTGCAAGACCGTTTTCCTCAGGCCCACCTGGTCGGAGGCGATGCGGCTTACGAAAAGCTGGTGGCGCAGGTGGTCGGCTTCGTAGAGGCGCCGCATGTCGGCCTCGATCTGCCGCTCGACATTCGCGGCACGGCGTTCCAGCAGCGGGTTTGGCAGGCGCTGAGAGAGATACCCGCGGGCAAGACGGCGAGCTATGCCGATGTCGCCGCGCGGCTGGGTTCGCCCAAGTCGACCCGCGCCGTTGCCGCGGCTTGCGCGGCCAATGGTTTGGCCGTCGCGATTCCCTGCCATCGCGTGGTTCGTCGCGACGGCTCGGTTTCGGGCTATCGCTGGGGCGTGGAGCGCAAGCGCGCGCTACTCGAACGCGAGGCGCTGTCGGCCTGAGCACGACCCGTTTTTTAATTTGAAAGCAAGGCCCGGAGTGCCGCCGCCCCCGTCGGAGCGATATTGCGGCCTGACGACGGAAGGAACACGACCATGAACACGATAGACTCAAACTGGCTTTGCGAGACGCTACGTTTCGGCTTCGGCGAGACCCGCCTCGGGCTCGCGCTAGTTGCGGTAAGCCACCTAGGGGTCGCGGCGATCCTGTTTGGCGACGCCGAGCCGCGGTTGCGAAACGAGCTGGCTCGGGCGTTTCCCGATGCGGAGCTGATCGGGGATGAAGCGGGTTTGGCCAAGACGCTCGCCGAGGTCGTCGCGCTGATCGATCATCCCCGCAACGGCCACGATCTGACGCTCGACCTCGCGGGTTCCCCGATCGAGGTTACGGTCTGGCAGGCTCTGCGCGAAATCCCGATCGGAGAAACCCGCAGTTACGGTCAACTCGCCGAGGCGCTGCCGCTCGCCGCGACAGCGCAGGAAGTAGGCGCCGCCTGCGCAGCCAATTTGCTGGCGGTCGCCGTGCCCTGCCACCGCGTGCTGAAAGCGGACGGTTCCATTTCGGGCTATCGCTGGGGCGTTCACCGCAAGCGCCGGCTCCTCGCTATGGAGAAGGCGGCGTGAACGCCGTCGCGACGACCGAGCGGGCTCGGACGATCGACTGGACGTCCGCGTCCGCCGACCTCGACGCGCAGGGGTGGGCGGTGCTGCCCCGTCTGCTGAGCGGCGAGGAATGCGACGGCGTCGCCGCTCTCTACGACGACCGTGAAAAATTCCGGAGCCACGTCATCATGGCGCGGCACGGCTTTGGTCAGGGCGAGTATCGCTATTTCGGCTATCCGCTGCCGCCTCTGGTCGAGAAGCTCCGCACGGCGCTCTACCCGCGGCTCGCGCCGATCGCCAACCGCTGGCACGAGCGCCTGGGCGAGGAGCGGCGGTTTCCCGCCGAACATTCCGCCTTCCTCGACCGCTGCCACGCGGCGGGCCAGACGCGGCCGACCCCGCTGCTGCTTCGATATGGCGCCGGCGACTACAACTGCCTGCATCAGGACCTCTACGGCGAGCACGTTTTCCCCCTGCAGGTCGCGACGCTGCTGTCCGAGCCGGGCAGGGACTTCCAAGGCGGCGAGTTCGTGCTCACCGAGCAGCGGCCGCGCATGCAGACCCGAGCCGCCGTCGTTCCGCTCGGCAAGGGCGACGCCGTGGTCTTCGCCGTGAACAGCCGTCCGGTCAAGGGCGTCCGCGGCGACTACCGCGTCGCGCTCCGGCACGGCGTCAGCAAGCTCCGCGAAGGGCGCCGGCATACGCTGGGGATCATCTTCCACGACGCCGCGTGAGTCGGGTCGGGCGGTGAGGCGACAGCGCTCAAACATGGGCCGTGCTTTAACGAACATTTGTCATGCTCGCGAACGCGAGCATCCAGAATACCACGATCTCGAGGCTTGCCGCCAGGCGCCGCTTTCGACGGCTTCCCGGCTTGTCCTCGCCGCTTCGTCGTGTCCCCACGGCTGGATCCCCGCTTTCGCGGGGATGACACATGCTGGCTTGGTCAATCGAGATGCAGCAGTTAGACCACCCTCGATCAGCCTCGTCGCCCTACCGCCCAGTCCCGCGCCGCCGCCCATAGCAGCGCCAGCAGGGAAAGCCGGGTCGTCGCG
>JBAQGU010000954.1:0-3325 GCA_049287975.1 Roseiarcus sp. | reverse complement strand
AGCCAAGCGAAGCGATCCAGACTAAGGGTGCCAGCTCCGGCTCAGTCTGGATTGCTTCGCTGTCGCTAACAATGACGGGGACGGGCCATAGGAGCATCGCCCAGGCCCACTGCGGCCCGGCGCGCGCAGCGTACGGGCCGAGGTTTTTTGCACGAGCCAATTATTTCTTGGCCGCGCCGTCGATGATCGACTGCATGGTCGCCTGCGCGTTGGCGATCGAGCCGTCGACGTCGTTGCCGAAAAACACTTCGTTGATCATCTGCGTCCACGGGCCGTTGGCGGAGTTGATCAGGTCGTTGAACACTACGCTATAAGGGGTCTTGCCCTTCGACATCGCTTCGGCGGCGACGAGATAGCGCGGGTCGAGGTCTTTCAGCGCGTCCTTGGCGATATCGCCCCGCACCGGCAGGCTGCCGTATTTGGCGAGCAGCGTCTGCCCCTCGAGCGAATAGGCGAAGTCGAGGAACGATTTGACGACAGCCAGTTTCGGCGTGCCCTTGGTCACGACGAAATTGTCGCCGCCCGCGAAGGACGACCAGCCGCCGTCTTTGCCGGGCAGGAAGGTGATGCCGTAGTCGATGTCTTTATATTGCGTGTTGAGCGCGCCGATCGCGAAGGCGCCTGACGGGTTGATGCCTATCTTGCCGGTGGCGAAGGCGGCGAAGAAATTGGAGCCGGTGTCGGTCTCGGCGCCGGCCGGAACGAACTTCTGCTTGACCATGCGGCGATAAAGATCGATCGCGCCGCGCAGCTGCGGGCTGTCGAGCGTCGCCTTGGAGCCGTCCTCCGACAAAATATCGCCGCCCGACGCCCAGATCAGCGGCATGAAGGTGAATATGTTGCACCCGCCGCAATTGCCGGAGAAATAGAAGCCCTTGATGTCCCCGCCGAGCGCATTGACCTTGGCCGCGTCGGCCTCGATCTCCGCCCAGGTCTTGGGTCCCTTCTCAGGGTCGAGGCCCGCCTGCTTGAACAGCTTCTTGTTCCAGATCAGCACGGAACTGTCCGCGGAGAAGGGCAGGCCGTAGATTCGGCCCTTGTAGGTGCCGGTCTTGACGTGCGCCGGGGAGAGCTGGGCGAAATAGGGCAGCGACTTCGCCCAGTCGGTGATGTCCTCGAGCTGACCGGCGGCGGAGAACGCCGGCGTGTAGATCAGGTCGAGCGAAAGCGCGTCCGGCGCCGTGCCTCCCGCGGCGGCGGCGCCGTATTTCGGAATGATTTCCGCGTTCGGGATGATCGACAGCTTGATCTGGTCGCTGTGCCCCTTGTTGAAGGCGTCGACGATGCGCGGCATGAAATTCGAGCCGTCGGCGCGGACCCAAATGCTGGCCGTGTCAGCGAAGGAGCCCGAGGTCCGAGACAGCAGGGCCATCGCCAGGACCAGACTCGCCAAATATTTCCTCATTGTGCTTTCTCCCAAATGCTCGGCTCCTCATCTGCGGTGGAGCTCGACGCCGCTTCGTCAGCCCGACGGGCCGCCGCATGACTGCCGGACCACAAGCCGGCAAGGCAATTTCCGAACGCCGGGTTCGACGGTCTCACCGTCGATCACGGATAGCAGCGCCAGACCCGCCTCGCGTCCCAACGTCGTCAGGTTCATGTCGACTGTGGTCAGCGGCGGCCGGGTGGCCGCGGCGACGATCTCCCAATTGTCGAATCCGACGATCGCCACGTCGTCGGGCACGCGCCGCCCGCGCTCGCGCAAGGCGTCGACGACGCCGCGAGCGATCTGGTCGTTGCCGCAGAAGATTGCGTCTGGAGCGATGTCCGACGCGCCGAGGATTCGGCCTACCGCCTCGTGGCCCCAGGCCTCGGCCCACGCGCCCATCAACGGCTCGAAAGCCGGAAGGCCGGCCTCGGCCATCACGGCGCGATAGGCGCCGGCGCGGATGTGAACGACGGCAAAGCCCACCGGTCCCGTGATGTGAACGATGCGGCGACGCCCGAGCCGAATCAGGTGCTCGACGGCGAGCCGGGCGCCGCCGGCGTCGTCCGAGACGAAAGCGATCGAGTTCGGGTCCGGCTCGGTGAATGCGTAGATGACGGGAACGCCGAGGTCGGAAAGATCGATCGGCAGATGCCGGTCGAGCCGCTTGCCGGTGGCAAGGATTCCGTCGACGCGCTTCTCCAGCAGCGCATCGACATGCAACTGGCCGAGCCGGCGGTCTTCCTCGACGTTGCAGAGGAACACCGACACGCCGTTGTCCATCAGCGCGTCCGATACGCCCGCCATCACCGGCAGCGAGAAGCGGCCATAGGTGTCGTTCGTCAGGAGGCCGACGGTGAAGCTGCGATTTCGCAACAGACTTCGCGCCAGCGCGTTGGGCCGGAAGCCGAGCCGCAGCGCCGTCGTTCGGATCTGCTCGCGCGTCTCTTCGCGCATGCGGCCATTGCCGCGTAGCGCCTTCGAGGCGGTGGCCACGCTGACGCCCGCCTCGCCGGCGACATCCCTGAGCGTGACGACCCGCCGCCTCTCCCGCACCGTCGATTCGACGGTCCTACGCGACATCAGGCGCTCCGCTGACAATGTTCGCCGCGCATCCCCTCCGCCAGGAATGTGGCGCGCTCGAGAAAAGCTTTGCGCAACTCGACCGCGCCGCGTTGAGAAAAGGTTTTCTCACACCCTCATAAATTATCGCTGGCGCCTTCACAAGCTGTCGCGACGAAGAGGGCGCCACGCGCCTCAGCAGCAAGTGTAACCGCCGTCGATCGGCAGCGAGACGCCTGATATCATCGACGCCGCGTCGCTGAGCAGAAAGACGATCGGGCCTGCGATGTCGTCGACCGTCGCCCACCGTCCCAGCGGCATCTGCCGGAGGAACGGGCCGGCGATCTCCGGGCGACCCCAGTACCAGGCGGACATTTCCGTCATGACGACCGTCGGGTTCACGCTGTTGACGCGGATGCCGTGCTTGCCGAGTTCGAGCGCGGAGACTTTCGTGACGTTCTCCAGCGCGCCCTTCGAGGCGCCATACGAAATGTGCCCGGGCAGCGCCACCAGCGCGGCCTGGCTGGACACGTTGACGATGGCCCCGCCCTTGCCGAGGCGAATCATCGACTTCGCGACGTATTTGGTGACGAGCAGGACCCCGCGCGCATTGATGCTGATCACCTTGTCGAACACGGCGATGTCGGTATCCATCGGCGTTGCGATCTCGCCGCCGAACCCGCCGCTGTTGACGACGCCCCAGAGGTCGAGGCAGGGGAATCGCATATGAATATAGGGGTATTGCGTTGAGCGCAAAAAAGGATTCTTGGGACGGCTTCCTGATTCGGAAGGCCATTGGTGGAAGTCCTGATTACTATTCTGCGCGAGGTTCGCGAT
>JBAQGU010000953.1:0-5381 GCA_049287975.1 Roseiarcus sp. | reverse complement strand
GACGGATTCGATCGAAGGTTTCCACGCCAGCGCCACACAGACCACGCCGATCGCCAGGATCCCGCCGACGACGATGCTTCCAATCAGGCCGGCCCTGAACGCCATCTCGAAGGTTCCTCCGGCCGTTCAGAAGAACGGCGACGACGCGATGACCCGAGCCGACGAGGTCGACGTGCTCCGACCGTTCCCACGCGCGCTCCCCGTCATTGCGAGTTCCGCAGCGGCCTGCGGCCGGTCCCCCTGGATGAAACAACCAGGTCCCGTGTCATGCCCGCGAACGCGGGCATCCAGAACGCCACGTTCGCTATCAGGATTTGAGCTTTTCATCGGATCCGCAACGCTATCCCGACTTCACCGGTGAAATCGGTCCATCCTGCGCCACCACTGGATACCCGCTTTCGCGGGTATGACAAATCGAATTTCGCCCGATCGCTTTCGACTCCTCGAGAGTTAGTAAAATCAATAAGATGGCCGATGACGTCGCGACGAGCGGATCGCACCGCGATGCAACAAACGAACCGGCGCACGGTTCCCGGCGTCTGGCGGCGTTCTGACGACGCATCGGCTCACGGCGGCAGGTCCGCGGGCTCGAGTTGCACGGTCGCAGACTGGTCGCGATTATCCACGTCGAGCCCTGCCGTGAACGCGTATGTCCCTGGCTCGATCCGCCAGCGACGACCGCTCTCGTCGAACCGAGCGAGGAGCCGCCGATCGACCGACATCGTCACCCGCCGCGTCTCGCCCGGCTGCAACTCCGTCCGGCTCCAGCCGGCGAGCCGGAGCGGCAAGTTCGCCCCGGACACATATAGCTGCGCTATCGCCGCGCCCGTCCGGTCTCCCGTATTCGCGACGTTCGCGCTCGCCGTCACGGCGTCGCCCACGACGGTGACGTTCAAATCACGCAGGCTGAAACTCGTATAGGACAGCCCAAAGCCAAACGGAAAAAGCGGCTGCTCGTTCGTTCTCGCAAACCACTTGTAACCGACGTCCGCTCCCTCGCTGTAATCGGCTATGAACGTCGCGCCGTAATGACCGCCGCGTCCGACCGGACCCAGCGGAGCCCCTTTCGGATCGCCTGATAGCGACGGGTGCGGCAACTGCGTTGCGGCCTTGGGGAAAGTGACCGGCAGGCGTCCGGAGGGATTTACGGCCCCGGAGAGAATTTCGGCGATCGCCTCGCCGCCCTTCTGGCCGGGATACCAGGCCTCGAGAACAGCGCGCGCTCGGCCGAGCCCGGGCATGAGAACCGGGCCGCCGGTTTCGAGAACGGCGACGAGATTTGGATTGGCGCGGGCGACGGCTTCGATGAGTTGGTCCTGTCGCCCGGGCAGCTCCAGATCCTCCGCATCCTTCGTTTCCGTCATCCATTGGTCGACGAAGACGATCGCGGCGTCGGCTCTGGCCGCGAGATCAGCGGCGCGCGTGGGATCGCGGCCATTGTCATATTCGACCTCGGCTCCCGGCAATTCGCGGCGGATCGCTTCGAGCGGCGACGACGGATCGAAAATCAACGCGCCGCGACCGTCCTCGCTCAGTTCCATCGTGGCGAAGCCGCCGCTCGGAACGACCTGGGACGAGCCGCCGCCGGACAGCACGCCCTTGTCGGCGTGGGCGCCAATCACGGCAATCCGCTTGATTTCTTTCGAGAGCGGCAAGATGCGATCGTTCTTCAGGAGAACGATGCCTTCTCGTGCGACTTGCAGCGCGGTTCGATCGCTCGACGCCAGGTCTATCGAGTCCGGCCGGGGCGGATAGTCGTAGACGCCGCTGGCGAAAATCGAACCGACGATTCGGCGCGCCATATCGTCGAGCCGCGATGCCGGGACGGCGCCATTTTCTACGGCTCGGGCGAGAGGCGCCTCGAAGAAGTTTTCGGTATCGAGCTGCTCGCCGGATTCCTGATCGAGCCCTGCCAGGGCCGACGCGACCGTCGAATGAACCGCGCCCCAATCCGACATCACGAAGCCGGGATAGCGCCAATCGGTCTTCAGAACCTCGTTCAGCAACCACCCGTTCTCGCAGGAATAGAGCGTGTTGATCATGTTGTAGGCGCACATGACGCTGGCGGGACGGCCCTGCTCGATCGCGATCTCGAACGCCAGCAGATCGGCCTCTCGCGCCGCGGCGGGTTCTATTCGCGCGTCGAGCACCACCCGATCGGTTTCTTGCGCGTTCAGGGCGAAATGCTTGACGGTCGCGATGACGTGGCGACTCTGCACGCCGGCGACCGCGTTTCCCGCCATGAGCCCGGTCAGCAGCGGATCCTCGGAAAAGTATTCGAAATTGCGGCCGCCGCGTGGATCGCGGATCAGATCGGTCGCGCCTCCGAGCAGCACCGAAAAGCCTTTGCCGCGCGCTTCGGCGCCAACGGCTTCGCCCTGTCGACGAGCCAAATCCGGATCCCAACTCGAAGCCAGAGCGAGATCAGAGGGCATCGCGGTGGCCGTGTCCCCGGATCGGATGAATCCGGGATTTGCGACGCCGAGTTCGGCGTCCGTTTCCTGCAGGGGCGGAATGCCGAGCCGCGGAATGCCGGGCACGAAGCCTGCCGAACCGATCGCGCCCAAGGGCTTCGGTTTCCCGCCCCAGGGCGCGCCGAGACCGCCGTGGACCAGGGAGAGCTTTTCCTCACGGGTCATTTGCTCCACCGCCATCCGGGCGCGTTCCTCCGCTGGCAGGGAGCGATCGTCCCAAGGCCGCCCATCCCCGCTGGCCGCCCGCGCTACGAGGACGGACAGCACGACGGCCAAACAGCAAGCTATCCGGAAAAAGCGGCGGCGGTGATGACCCTTTGCCTCGCGCAGGTCCGGCGGCTCCTCGACAGAAATCGCGCGCCCCTGGGGCGCCGACCAACTCGGGCCGACGAAATCGACGCGCTCTCCGTCGATCAACTCCCTATCGACCTCGCAAGCTTCTCTTGCGCCTCGGCGCGATCGGATCTCAGGCTTCGCCGGCGGTCCTCAAGCTCGTCTTGCAGCAATGCCAAGCGGAGCGCAAGCGGACGAACGTGGTGAAGCGGCGATTTCCTGGTGAGATTGCACGCCATCGGCGGCATCGACGCGGGCGTCTCGAGACCCACGGATTCGCTCTGATCCAGGCGCCCGCGACTCCGAAAACCGTTGGTCTCCCATTTCGAGATCAAGCGGGAGTGCGGAACGAGGTTCCTGTCAATCGGGCGAGGCTTTCGCAATAAATCGCGGGCGCTTGTCGGCAGAGGCGCCAGCCGGTTTTGTTGGGCGCGAGCGAGCCGAGGCTGGCGCGCGCAAATTTCGCGTCCCCGGCCTCCGCATGACGGCGTCTATCCCTTCGTCAGCGAGAACGTCCCAACCCCGTGACGGCCATGAACCTTCGCGTAAGCCGTCGTATCGCTGGTCTTGAACAGCTTTATGCTATAGTGGGCTTGATCACCAAAGCATACCGTATCCGGGGTAACCTTTGTGTATTGGACGCCGAACGGGACACCCGCTTCCGTGAAGCTCACAACTTTCCCATTCGTAATTGAAACAGAGATGGGCCAGGGCTTTACCTTGTCCAGGCTTCCGTTCCAGGTGCCATCCCAAGAGCTCGCATCGGCCCCCCAGCTCGCTTGCGCGGATAATAGCGTTGCCGTCAGAATCGCGACTGACAGAAAGCCTCGACCGATTGTCATGGATAGTCTCTCCGAAAGGCGCAATAAAAAGATCCAGCAACACGCAAACCGACGCGTTGATGTTGGAGCGCCCAAAAGACGCCGAACACTGCGTGGCGTCGGAATCTTTATTGCACGTTTATTCAGCGTCTGCACATCAAAAGAAGTTGAAGGTCTACAATTTGAGCGAACACCCGGGGATTGCCGGCGCGGCGAATGGACGCGCGAATCGGACATGGGAACCCGCGCGCGGTTTGAGGCGCGCATGGCCCAACCGCGGAACGCGCGGCCGCTTCGGGTCCACGCGAGCAAGTTCCCCAGGCCCTCGAGATGGCATAAATTATTGGGAAGCATGCGAGGTCTCGCCTCGCCGGTCAGGCTCATGCCTGGGAAAGCTCGAAAATGGATCAAGCCTCCGAAGCCCCACCCTCCTATCGTCTCGAAGACCGTTACCTCAAACGGTCCGGACGGGTGTTCATGACGGGCACGCAGGCGCTGGTTCGCATCGTTCTCGATCAGGCCCGGCGCGACCGGGAGGCCGGCCTCAGAACCGCCGGCTTCGTCTCGGGATATCGCGGCTCGCCGCTCGGCGGCGTCGACATGGAACTGTGGCGCTGCAAGAAGTTGTTGGACGAGGCGGGCATCGAATTCCTGCCGGCGGTCAACGAGGACCTCGCGGCGACCGCGGTGCTGGGCTCGCAGCAGGTCGAGACCCATCCCGACCGCAAGGTCCAGGGCGTGTTCGGTCTCTGGTACGGCAAGGGACCCGGCGTCGACCGGGCGGGCGACGCGTTGAAGCACGGCAACGCCTACGGTTCCTCGCCGCATGGCGGCGTGCTGGTCGTCGCGGGCGACGACCATGGTTGCGTCTCGTCGTCGATGCCGCATCAGTCCGACGTCGCCTTCATGGCGTGGTTCATGCCGACGCTGAACCCCGCTTCGGTCGCCGAATATCTCGCCTTCGGCGAATACGGCTGGGCGCTGTCGCGCTATAGCGGCATGTGGATCGGCATGAAGGCGATTTCGGAGACGGTGGAATCGGCCGCCTCGTTCGAACTCCCGCCGCCTCGCACGTTCCTCGAACCCGATTTCGTCGCGCCGCCCGACGGACTGCATTATCGCTGGCTCGATCTGCCCGGTCCGCACATCGAGGTGCGGATGGAGGCCAAGAAAGACGCGGCGCTCGCGTTCGCCGCGGCCAATCCGATCGACCGACGCATTTACGACGTGCGGGACGCGACTTACGGCATCGTCACGACCGGCAAGGCGCATCTCGATCTGATTGAGGCGCTACGGTTGCTGGGGCTCGACGAGCCGGCCTGCCGGAAGATCGGCCTCGATGTCTACAAGGTCGGCATGGTCTGGCCGCTCGCACCGCGCAGCGCGCTCGAATTCGTGCGCGGCAAGCGCGAAATCCTGATCGTCGAGGAGAAGCGCGGCATCATCGAGAGCCAGTTCAAGGAATACTTCTACGATTATCCCGGCGACAAGCCGCATTGCATGGTCGGCAAGCGCGACGAGCAGGGCGAGCCCCTGATCCCGTGGATCGGCGAGACTTCGCCGAGCCTGCTGGCGCCGATCCTCGCCAAACGGCTCGATGCGGTTTTCCCGGACCTCGGCATCAGCGCCCGCGCGGCGGCGCTGGCGCCTGACCCGGCGCGGTTGATCGAGGTTCCCGGCGCGACCCGCACGCCTTATTTCTGCTCGGGCTGCCCGCACAACACTTCGACCAAGCTGCCGGAGGGCTCCAAGG
>JBAQGU010000952.1:0-9410 GCA_049287975.1 Roseiarcus sp. | reverse complement strand
AAAGGCGGGAAATGGTTCACAGATCGCCGTGTGTGGCAAATATCATAATTCGAGGCTTTCGGAAATTCCGCTTGTCATCTGCCCGAGGCTTAGTTTTGAAGCTTGAATTTTATCTCCACTTGAATTTCCATACCGACTTCCGGCGCGCTGCTGAACCAAGGAAGGCGCCGCGCAGGGCCTGGAGAGGAGAGAGCGCATGGGTCCCGAGGTTCACCTGGAGCCAATACCTCGCCCGCCAGGGCACATGCTGGTGGGAAACCTGCTCGACATCGACGCCGCTCACCCTATCGAAAGCCTGGTGGAGCTGGCGCGCGAATACGGCCCCATCTTTGAACTCGCCGTTCCGGGCGGGTCGCGCTTCGTGGTGTCGGGCTTCGAGCTGGTCGACCAGCTGTGCGACGAATCGCGCTTCGACAAAAAGCTCGCGGGCGGGTTGAAGTCCCTGGGTGGGGGTCCAGCCGGCCGCGGTTTGTTCACCTCTGAAACGCAGGACCCGAACTGGCGCAAGGCGCACAATGTGCTGCTACCCGCCTTCAGCATGGACGCGATGCGAGGTTACTACCCGCGTATGCTCGATATCGCCGTCCAGCTCATGCAGAAATGGGACCGGCTCAACCCCGACGACGTGGTGGATGTGCCGGCGGACATGACGCGGCTCACTCTGGATACGATCGCGCTGTGCGGCTTCGACTACAGGTTCAATTCCTTCTATCGCGACACGCCCCATCCCTTCGTCGTCGCCATGCTGGGCTCGCTCGAGGCGGCGCAGGCGCAGGCGAGGGAACTGCCTCTCCAACGCCGGCTTCACCCCCGACGCGACCGGAAGCTTCACGCCAACCAAGAGCTCATGATTCAGACCGTGCGGCACCTCATCGAGGAGCGTCGCAGGTCCGGCGCCCTGGGGACCATCAATGACCTGCTCGACCGGATGCTGACCGGCGTGGACCGGCAGTCAGGCGAGAAGCTCGATGAAACAAACATCATCGCACAGTGCATTACCTTCCTGATTGCCGGCCACGAGACGACCAGCGGCCTGCTGTCCTTCGCGCTATACGCCCTTATGAAGAATCCCGAGGCGCTGGCGCGGGGCTACGAAGAGGTGGACCGGGTGCTGGGCCCCGATCTCAGCGCGCCGCCGACCTACGCCCAGACGCATCAGATGCCGTATCTCGGCCAGATCCTCGAGGAGACGCTGCGGTTGTGGCCCACCGCGCCAGCGTTCACGCGCCGGCCTTACGAGGACATCGTCCTCGGCGGCAAGTACCGGATCTTGCGTGACAGCACCGTCGTGGTGCTCACCCCAATGCTCCATCGCGACAGAACGATCTGGGGCGATAATCCCGAGGCGTTCGATCCGGACCGCTTCAGCCCCGAGAACCGGGCGAAGATCCCGCCGAACGCCTACAAACCCTTCGGCACTGGGCAGCGCGCCTGCATCGGCCGTCAGTTCGCCCTGCAGGAGGCGGCGCTCGTGCTGAGCATGGTGCTCCAGCGGTTCGAGTTCATCGACTTCGCGGACTACAAACTCGAGACGAAGCAGACGCTCACCATCAAGCCCGCCAACTTCACTATCCGGGTGAGGATGCGCTCCGGGCGCGCGGCGACTGCGCCGCTCGCAGCGCCGAGGCCTGCAGTCGGACTTTCGCCGGCCGCCGCGCCTGATACGGCGGCCCAGCCGGTTTCTGCTCCGGCCCCCGCCGCGGAGGGGCCGCAGACGCCGCTTCTCGTGCTGTTCGGCTCCAATCTAGGCACGGCGGAAGGGCTGGCGCACGGAATCGCAGAGGACGCGAGAAGACGCGGATTTGCCGCCGCCGTCGGGCCGCTCGACGAGCATGTCGGCGCTCTGCCGAAGGACGGCGCCGTGATCGTCGTCACCGCCTCCTACAACGGCCAGCCGCCCGACAATGCCGCGAAATTCTGCAAGTGGCTTCGCGATCCCTCATTGCCGCCGGATGCGTTCGCTGGCGTCGAATACAGCGTCTTCGGCTGCGGCAATCGCGACTGGGCGGCGACCTATCAGGCCGTCCCCACCCTGATCGATGCGGAGCTCGAGAGGCATGGCGCCAAGCGGTCCTACGGGCGCGGCGAGGGCGACGCGCGGGGCGATTTCGACCGCGACTACCGCGCCTGGTACAGGGGGCTGTTTCCGTCCCTCGCTGTGGCGCTGCACCTGCCCGAAGGCTTGGCGCCGGAGCAAGCGGCCGGACCGCGCTTTTCGGTGAGCTTCGTCAACAAGCTGGCGATCAGCCCGATCGTCCGCTCATATAGCGCCACAGCCATGACCGTCCGCGCCAACCGCGAGCTGCAGCGTCGCGACTGCGAGCGGCCGTCCGAGCGCTCGACGCGACATCTGGAGATCGCCCTTCCGCCGGGCCTCTCCTACAGCGCCGGGGACCATCTGGGCATTATCCCTCGCAACGGGCTCGACGCGATCCGCCGGGTGCTGCTGCGCTTCAAACTCGACCCCAGCCTGTACGTGACCATCACGCCGCACGCCAACTCCGACACTTATCTGCCGGTCAACGAGCCGGTTCCCCTCCTGGGCGTCCTGGCCAACAGGATCGAGCTTCAGGACATTGCAACACGGGCGCAACTCGCAACCCTGGCCGCACACGCCAAGGACTCTGGAGAACGGCAGAGGCTGCTGTTGCTCGCCGGAGACGACGAGGCCAACCAAGAACGCTACCGCGAGGAGGTATTCGCGCCGCGCAAATCAGTTCTGGATCTGCTCGACGAATTTCCATCCTGCTCACCGCCATTCGAGACGTTCCTCGATCTAATGCCGCCGCTGCAGCCGAGGTACTACTCGATCTCCTCCTCGCCGTTGGCGGCGGCGGATACCTGCAGCGTTACGGTCGGCGTTCTGGACGCCCCGGCGCAGAGCGGTCATAGAGCGTTCCGGGGCGTCTGCTCGAACTACCTGGCGGCTCAACCGGCCGACGCGACGCTCTACGGCTTCATCCGCAAGCCGACGATTCCGTTTCATCCGCCGGAGAACCCGCACGCGCCGATGATCATGGTGGGCCCCGGGACCGGCGTCGCGCCCTTTCGCGGCTTCCTGCAGGAGCGCGCGGCGCTGAAGAAGCAGGGGGCGCCGATCGGCCCGTCGCTGCTGTTCTTCGGCTGCCGGGACCCTCTGCAGGACGTCCTCTACGAGGAGGAGATGCGCGGGTTCGAGGCGGCGGGCGTGACTCGGCTGATCTGCGCCTTCTCTCGCGAACCCGGCAAGCCGAAGACCTATGTGCAGCAGGCGATCGCGGACCACGGCGAGGAGGTGTGGCCGCTGTTGCAGCGGGAAGCGATCGTGTTCGTCTGCGGCGAGGCTTCGCGCATGGCGCCGGAGGTTCGACAGGCGTTCATCGACCTTTTCGTCGCACGCACCGGCGCGGCGATCCCCGACGGGAAGGCCTGGCTCGCTGGGCTTGCGGCGAACCAGCGCTATCTCGAGGACATCTGGGCGTCCGCCACGGCGTTCACATCTCCGACGCGCTCAATGTGACGGGAAGCGGTCGCGCGCTATGACCGTGTGGCTGCATTGCCACGTTGTATGTTACATGCTTGTATGCGGCATACAGAGCACCAAAGCCGGCGCCGCCGGACCGGCAGGACATTGAAGATTGCGCGACGGAGCCATTCCGATACTCGGCCCAATAACCACGATGGAGCAAGGAAGGATTGTCATGAAGATCTCCGCGGTAGACGTGCTCCAGGCGGATGCCGGGTGGCGGCTCTTCTCGTTCGTGAAGATCACGACGGACGGCGGCATCGTCGGCTGGTCCGAATACAACGAAAGCTTCGGCAGTGCCGGTCTGGGCGAGGTGATCCGCGCGCTCTCGCCGCTGGTGATCGGGCATGACCCGCTGCGCAGCGAATTCCTCGTCGCCCGCCTGCATGTGCTCACCCGGCAGTCGCGCGGCGGCCTCAACCACCAGGCCATCGCCGCGCTGGAGAACGCGTTGCTCGATGTACGCGGCAAGGCGCTGAACGTGCCGGTCTATGCGCTGTTCGGTGGGCCGGTGCGTGAACGCATCCCTGTCTACTGGTCGCATTGCGGCACCTATCGCGTCTATCATCACGAGTTCGTCGGCGTTCCAGCGCTACGCGACTACGATGATCTAGCGCGGCATGCGGCCGACGTGAAGGCTCAGGGTTTCCGGGCGTTGAAGACCAACATTTTTCCGTCCAACGGCGAGCGGCTCGTGCCGTTCAATCCGGGGTTCGGCCGCACGCCGGGGCACCCCGAGTTGAACTGGGACAACAAGCTGCTGCACGGCGTCACCGAACAGCTCTCCGCGATCCGCGATGCGGTCGGCCCCGAGATGGGAATCATGCTCGACATCAACTTCCATTTCAAGACGGAGGGGTTTCGCCAGGTTGCCAACACGGTCGCGCCATTCAATCTGACGTGGCTCGAAATGGACACGCATGATGCGTCGGCCCTGGCGCTGATCAGGCGCGGCGCGCGGTGCCCGATCGCGGCGTGCGAGACACTGGTCGGCCGCCGCGACTTCAAGTCGTATTTCGAGAACTACGCGATGGACACGGCGATCATCGACGTGGTGTGGAACGGGGTTGGCGAATCGCTGAAGATCGCCGCGATGGCGGACGTGTACGAAATCAACGTGGCGCCGCACAACTTCTATGGCCATCTGTCGACCATCATGAGCGCGCATTTCGCCGCGGCCGTGCCGAACCTGCGGATCATGGAGATAGACATGGACAGCGTCTCGTGGCGGGACGAGTTCTACACGTCCGTCCCGAAGATCGAGGCGAGCGAACTGGTGCTGCCGACCGGACCGGGCTGGGGCCTCGAGGTGAACGAGGCCGCCGTGCGGGCGCGGCCACCGAAGCACTGACAGGCGTGGGACCGCGGGTTCGTGATGAGGGATGTGGGCCGTCTGGTGATCTGCCTCGGCTGCACCTGCGCCGACAACGTCTTTGAGTTGGACGAGATTCCGCTGACGCCGATCAAGGTCTCCGCATTCCGCCGGGTGAAGCGGGGAGGCGGCCCGGCGGCAACGGGCGCCGTGGCCTGCGCGAAGCTGAACATGGGCGCCGAGTTGTGGAGCTGGCTGGGCCGGGACGCGGAGGGCGAATTCCTGCGCGCCAGCCTGCAACGGCACGGTGTCGATGTGACGAACACGCCGCTGCGCGATGGGGCCGATACCGTCGTCGCCTTCGTGCTCGTCGACCGCCGGGGCGAGCGGATGATCGTTTCGCACGGAAATTTTCCAATGCAGCACAGGATCGGCCATCTCCCGCTCGAACGGGTGGCGAAGGCCGATGCCGTCCTGGTCGACAGTTACTGGCAGACCGGCGCCGTCGCGGTGCTGGAAGCGGCACGGGCGGCGGGTGTTCCGGCCGTGTTTGACGCCGAGGGCCGCGATGCCGACACGCTGATGGACCTTGCGCGGCGGGCGAGCGTTCCGGTCTTTTCAGAGGAGGGGTTCGAGAGAGTCAGCGGCGGCGCAGCGCCCGACTCCGCAAGTTGCGCCGCGCTCGCCGACCGGCTGGGGGCGGCGATGGTGGTGGGCGTCACGCTCGGTTCGCGCGGGTCGCTGTGGTGGCTGGACGGCGGCCTCGCACATGTACCAGCCTTGCCGGTCGTGGTGCAGGACACCACGGGCGCCGGCGACGTGTTCCACGGCGCGTTGGCGGCCGCCCTGGCCGAGCGCATGGAATTGCTGGAGGCAGCACGCTTCGCCAGCGCGGCGGCCAGCCTCAAATGCGCGCTTGGCAACGGGTGGGACGGCATGCCCGACAGGGTGGCTGTTGAACAGGCGATGCGGCAGCTTGCATGACGCCTGTTTTCCTTGCTGACGGCGGAGGCACGCCTTGGACACTCACTTCGGAGGAACAGAGGAATGGCGAAGAGTCACTTCGATTTTTCCAATCGCCGCGTTCTGGTGGTCGGCGCCAGCCGTGCCGGTATCGGCGCGGCGATCGCCGACGGGTTCGCCGACGCCGGCGCTACGGTGACGATCACTGGGGTGGAGGCGACGCCGATCGAATCCTATGTCGGCCGCTATCCCTATCGGCAGTTGGACGTCACCGACGAAGCGGCCGTCATCCGCCTTGCCGGCGAATTCGCGAATCTCGACATCCTGGTCAACTGCGCCGGCATGGGCGATCGCAACACGGAATGGACGAATGCAGGCTTCAAGCATGTGCTCGACGTCAATCTCGTCGGCATGCTGAACCTGGCCAATGCCTTCAGGCCCCACCTGGCCACGAGCAAGGGAGCGGTCGTGGCGATCGCGTCGATGTACTCGTTTCTCGGAAGTCCCATCATCCCGGCCTACGGGGCCAGCAAGGCCGGCCTGGCGCATCTGACGAAGTCGCTGGCGCTGGAATGGGCTTCGATCAATGTGCGGGTCAACGCCATCGCGCCGGGCTTCATCGCGACCGAGCAGACCGCGAAAGGGCGCGCCGATCCGGTCCACTACAACCGCGTGCTCGCGCGCTCGCCGATGGGGCGCTGGGGGGAGCCGGAGGATTTGGTCGGCCCGGCGCTGTTCCTCGCATCGGACCAAGCGCAATTCGTCACCGGCGTCGTGCTGCCGGTCGATGGCGGATTGCTGGTCAGTCTCTAAATCGAGGCAATCGGAAGCGCCGCTCCATGAGCAGCGCGCCGGGCCTCACCAGATCGTATAGCCGCAGTCGACAACAATGAGCGATCCGGTCATGGCGCTCGACGCCTCCGCCGCAAGGAACAGAATCGCCGAGGCGATCTCGTCGTCCCGCGCCACGCGTTTCATCGGCGTGTAGTCCATCCACACCGGCATCATTGCCGGATTGGTGAAGCCGGAACGCGACATGGCCGTATCGACATAGGTCGGCGCGACGCAGTTCACCCGCACGCCACGCTCGGCCCATTCGCCGGCGAGCGAGCGCGTCAGGTGATGCACGCCCGCCTTCGCCGCGTTGTACTGCGACTGGCGCTGCGGCTTGTTCGAGATCAGGCCCGACATGGAGCCCAAGGTGATGATGGAGCCGCGCTTGCGCTCCAGCATAGGGCGGCCGAACTCGCGGCACGACCAGAAGACGCCGTTGAGATCGACGTCGACGACCTTCAGCCACACCTCGTTCGCCATCGATTCGCCGGGCGTGTCCGGCCAGGCGATGCCCGCGTTGGCGACCAGAATGTCGATGGCGCCGTGCCGGGCGTTCGCGTCCGCCGCGACGCGCGCCACGTCCTCGGGCTTCGTTACGTCGAGCAGCACGGCGTCAACCTTGAAACCCTTATGCGCGAGCGCTGCCTGGCCCGCGTCCAGAATGGCCGGATCGTGGTCCGAAATGACGACAGCGGCGCCGGCCTCGAGCAGAGCTTCCGCGCTGGCCAGGCCGATGCCGCGCCCGCCGCCGGTGACGAACGCCGTTTGTCCGTCCAGCTTGTACTTCGCAAGGTACATCGCGTGTGCTCCAGGTGAGAGGCATCATTTGACCGCGCCGAAGGTCAGGCCGCGGACGAGCTGGCGCTGCGTGAGCCAGCCGAACACCATGATCGGGGCGACCGAAGCAAGCGACGCCGCCGACAGCTTGGCCCAAAAGAGGCCCTCGGGATTCGAGAAGGACGCGATCGCCAGCGCCAATGTTCCGGCGTTCACAGCGCTCACGTTGATGGACCAGAACGACTCGTTCCACGCCAGGATAATGGCGAGCAGCGCGGTCGATGCGATCCCCGGCGCCGACAGCGGCAACAAGAGCAACCTCAGTTGCTGATCGTGGCGCGCCCCGTCCATCCGGGACGCCTCGATGATCTCCGCTGGCACTTCCTTGAAGTAGGAATACAGCATCCACAACACGATCGGCAGGTTGGAGAAAAAGTTGAGAGTAACGAGGCCGCGCAGCGTGTCGAGCCAGCCGACGGAAATCAGCATCAGATAGATCGGCACCAGCACTCCGACGGCAGGCATGAACTTGTTGGACAGCACCCACAACAACGTGCCCCGCGTCCGCTTCGTCGGGAAGAACGCCATCGAGTACGCCGCCGGCGCGGCCACCAACAGAGCCAGCGCGGTGGAGCCGACAGCGACGACGATGCTGTTCCACGCGTGGCCGAGATAGTCGATCCGATCCTGCATCTCCACGAAATTCTCGAACGTCGGCTTGAAAAAGAACACGGGCGGCCACGCCACGGCGTCGAGCTCGGTCTTGAACGCGGCGAGCGCCATCCAGAACACCGGAAAGAACATGACCAGCGCGAGCAGCCAGCCGACGGCGGTCCGGCGCAGAATCTGCCGCTGCTTTATCCGCATGGCCGCCGCTCCGCGGTCAGAGCTGGCGTGCGACGGTGCGCACGAACAGGATCATCACGATATTAGCAATCACGATGGCCAGAATGCCGCCCGCCGAGGCGCCGCCAACATCGAACCCGAGCAAGGCGCGCGAGTAGATGAAGAACGGCAGATTCGTCGTCGCAAGCCCCGGCCCGCCGACCGTCGTCACCGAAATTTCCGCGTAGATGCCGAGAAGGAAGATCGTCTCGATCATCGCCACGACGGCGATGGTGCGCGCAAGATGCGGCAGCACAATATAGATGAACGTCGCGAACTCGCCCGCCCCGTCGAGAAGCGCCGCCTCGAGCTGCTCGTGGTCGAGCGATTGCAGGGAGGTGAGGATAATCAGCGTCGCGAACGGCGTCCACTCCCAGGTCACGATCATTATGACCGAGGTCAGCGGCCAGTCGGCGAACCAATCGACGGGCGTGAGGCCGAACGTCCGGCTGATCCCGGCGAACAGTCCATAGACCGGGTTCATGAACAGGTTCTTCCAGACGAGCGCACTGACCGTCGGCATGACGAAGAACGGCGCGATGACCAGCAGACGCGCCACGCTTCGGCCGTAGAACACGCCGTTGTAAGCGAGCGCGCATAGGGTGCCGAGGGTGATCGTCAGCGCGAGCGGCAGCGCGACCAAGAGGACCGTGTTGAGGAGAACGGTGGGAAGCCCAGGGTCCGTCAGCAGGAAATAGAAATTCTTGAGGCCGACGAATCCCTTGGGCGGCGTGAGCAGATTGTAGCCCTGGAACGCGAACCACAGCGTCAGCGCCGTCGGCACGACCGACCACACGATCAGCGAACCGATGGCCGGCGCCATCAGCGGCCCCGTTCCGCCGACCCGGCTCGACCGCCCCAAGCGCGGGGGCTTCGTCGCTGTCGTCAGGTTCGGCGAGTCCAACGTTTCCCGCAACACCCGCATGACCCCAGACTTCAAGATGGGCCGGGCCCGCGATCGAGCCCGGCCTCCGTCACGGGACGCAGTACGGCGAGTTCGCCGACACCGCCTTCGTCTCGGCTATTTCTGGTAGCCGCCCGCCTGCTGCAGCGTCCGGTCGGCGTTGGCCGCCGCGGCGTCGAGCGCCGCGTCGACCGTGATCTTGCCGGTCAGGGCCGCCGCCACCCGCTGGC
>JBAQGU010000951.1:0-5990 GCA_049287975.1 Roseiarcus sp. | reverse complement strand
GGCCAGCACCTGTTCGATAATCGTCATCGTTCGCGCCTTCGGTCTCGTCGCCGATCGCGACGAGAGTGATGTTGCACTGCAACAAAGGCATTCCGACGGCGAACGGAAGCGCGGGCGAACGATCAGCGCGCTCGACTTCGCGGCGCGGCCGGATTCGTATTCGAGCACTCGGCGACTAGTGCGCTCGCGCCCAACGCCACAGCGCCAGCTGCCGGCGCCATTGTGGAACTTCGACGGCGGCGCCGAACGGCGCGTCCGCTGCGCGTTCCAGCCGCGCGAGATAGCCGGGCACGACGCCAAGGCAGGCGTAGGCCGGCGCAATTTCCCTTGGCAATTGCGCTATCCGCGCCTCGGCGCGAGCCAGATGCGCGCGCGCCGCGGCTCCGAGTTCCCGTAGTCCCGCCGCCAGCCCCGATCCGCTTCGCCGCGCGCGCACGTCCTCCGGGGCAACTCCGTGACGCTCCAGCAAATCGCGTGGCAGATAGACCTGTCCACGCGCACTCGTCAGCGGCAGCGCGCGCAACAGGCCGGTGATCGCATAGGCGACGCCGGCATGGCCGCTCGCGTCCGCCGCGCCGGTTTCGCGGCCCTCGGCGAGGATCAGCGCGGCGAATTGAAACAGCGACGAGGCGGTCTCGCCGCAATAGCCCTCGAGATCGTTGAGGCTCGGCATGGGATCGTCGTAGAGATCGAACTGGCGCGCCGCGATATGGTTCTCGAACAAGGCCATGGGCAGGTTGAACTTCACGATCGTGTCGAGCAAAGCTGTCGCGACGGGATGCCCCGTCGCCTCGGCGCGCGCAAGCGCGTCGCGCCACCACGTCAGCCTGAGTTCGCCCGCCAGCGGCTCGCGCACGATCTCGCGCAGCCGCCCGACCTCGTAGTTGAAAGCGGACAGCGCGTGCAGATGCGGCCGCGCGGCCGTGGGCGCGAACAACGCGCTCAGCCAGCGGTCGCGGTCGTGCGCGCGAGCCAGGGACTCACAATGCGCATAGGCTTCGGGAAGCGACTCGCCGGAGGGCGGCGCCGTCACGGCGCGGCCAGCAAGAGCGCCGCTACGCGGCGATTTTCGCCGAGCATGACGTTGTAGACGCGCGCGGCCGATCCCGTCGCCATCGACTCGACCCGGAGGCCCGCCGTGCGCAGCCGGCGGGTAAGCAGGGGCGGCAGCAGCGCCATCCTCTCACCCGTGCCGACGACGATGAATTCGATCGAGCCGGGCGCGCCGGCCATCTCATCGAACAGCGGCGCCAGCGTGGCGTCGGTGATTTCGCTCAAGCTCTTGGCGTCGATCGCCGCGATGCCCCGTGGCGTCGCCAGGATCGAACCGACATGGCCCATGCCCGCGAATTTAAAGCCGCCCGCTCCGTAGGCTTCGATCGGATGCCGCCCAGGGACGAAGCCTTCGTAGCGGCCCGGCGCGGCGTTCACGCCTTCGCCTTGGCGATGACTCGCGTTTCGGTTTCCTCCGGCTTGTCGAGCGTATCGGCGCGCACGCCGAGATAGATCAGCATCGGCGAGCAGATGAAGATCGAGGAATAGGTCGCAACGAAAATGCCCCAGATCATCGCGGCCGAGAACGAGCGAATGACGTTGCCGCCGAGGAAGAACAACGCGAGCAAGGCGAGGAACACCGTCGTCGCGGTCATGATCGTGCGCGGCAGAACCGCGTTGACCGACATGTCGACGATCTCGGCGGTCGACAGCTTCTTGTACTTGCGCATCACTTCGCGGATGCGGTCGAGCACGACGACGGTCTCGTTGAGGGAATAGCCGACGATGGTGAGGATCGCCGCGATCGAGGTCTGATTGAACTCGAGCTGCGTGACGCAGAAGAACCCGACGGTCAGCAACAGATCGTGCATGGTGCCGATGATCGCGCCGACCGCGAACTGCCACTCGAACCGGAACCAGAGATAGGTCAGCACGGCCAGGATCGCGACGACGACGCCCAAAGTGCCGCTCTGAACGAGTTCGCCGGAGACGCGCGGGCCGACGGCCTCGACGCTGCGAAACTCGTAAGCGTCGCCAAACGCCTCGCGCAGTTTGGCGATCGCGGTCGACTGGGCGGATTCGCCGCCCGGCTGCACATTGACGCGCAGGACGACGTCCGAGGGGGCGCCCTCGCGCTGCGCCTCGACCGGCCCCAACCCGAGGCTGTCGCCCTTGGCGCGGACCTCGGCCAGATCCGCCGTGCCGCTCTTGGCGCGCAATTCGACCTGCGTGCCACCCGCAAAATCGATGCCGAAATTCATGCCGACCGCGAAGAACAACGTAACGGCGACAATCGAAAGCGAGGCCGAGAGCGGATAGCTCACGCGGCGGAACCGCATGAAGCCGAATTTGGTGTTTCCCGGCGCGAGGCGGAGCAGTTTCATAGGGCGGGGTTCCAGACGGCTCCGAGCCCCCTCTCCCGCTTGCGGGAGAGGGTTGGGGTGAGCGGCGTTGCAATTCCGGCGACCCTCATGCGGCGCTTCGCGCGTGCGATGTTCATGATCTCTCTCATATCGGCAGCACGCTCGGCCTGCGGTTGCGGTACCATAGCGCGATCATCATGCGCGTCATCGTCACCGCCGTGATCACCGAGGTCAAAATGCCGAGGCCGAGCGACACCGCGAAGCCGCGCACGGCGCCGGAGCCGAACAGATAGAGAATGACCGCCGCGACGAACATCGTCACGTTGGAATCGATGATGGTGGCGAATGCACGGTTGAAGCCGGCCTCCAGCGCGGAAATCACCGAGCGGCCCATATGCGATTCCTCGCGGATGCGCTCGTAGATCAGCACGTTCGAATCCACCGCCATGCCGATCGTGAACACGATGCCCGCGATCCCCGGCAGCGTCAGCGTCGCTCCCAGCAGCGCCATCGAGGCGAAGATGAACAGAATATGCACGCCGAGCGCGAGATCGGCGAAGACGCCGAATATGCCATAGGTCGCCAGCATATAGACGACGACCAGAACGCCGCCGACGAGCGCCGCCCGCTTGCCGGCATCGATCGAATCCTGGCCGAGGCCGGGGCCGACCGTGCTCTCCTCGATCACAGTGAGCTTGGCCGGCAACGCGCCCGCGCGCAGCAGAACCGCCAGATTGTCGGCCTGCTCGACGGTGAAATTGCCGGTGATCTGCCCCGAACCGCCGGTGATCGGCCCGAGGATGCGCGGCGCGGAAATGACCTTGCCGTCGAGCACGATCGCGAACGGCCGGCCGACATTGTCCGAGGTGACTTGTCCGAAGCGTTGGCCGCCGCGAAGGTTGAAACGGAAATTGACGTCGGGTTCGCCGCTGCGCGAGTCGAAGCCGGGCTGCGCGTCGACGAGGTCCTCGCCCGAGACCATCACGCGCTTTTCCACCGGCAACGTGCCGCCCTGCTGCTGCGGCAGCGTTTCGACGTCGTCGGGCGGCTCCCCGGCGTCGGCGACGAGCTGGAATGTGAGTTTGGCGGTGGCGCCGAGCAAATCCTTCAGCTTGGTCGTATCCTGCAGGCCGGGGGCCTCGACGACGATGCGATCGACGCCCTGCTGCTGAACGTTGGTCTCCTTGGTGCCGGAGCCGTTGAGACGCCGGTTCAGCACTTCGATCGACTGGCTCACCGCGCGTCGAATCTTTTCGTTGATCGCCGTGTCGGTCAAGGCCACCCGAATAGCGCCGTCGCCCGTGTCGGAAACATCGAGCGAACGGCCCGTCGCTCCCGAGAAGGCGCCGCCGACCCGCGTATTCAGCGATTGCAGCAATCCGAGCGCGCGTTGCCGCTCGGCGGGATCGGCGATGCGCACGACGACGCCGCGCGGCTGCGTCGCGATGCCGCCGCTGATCGAAATCTTGCCTTCACGCAGCTTGCCGCGGACGTCGTCGCGCAACGCCTCGACCTGCGCCTTGATCACAGAGGCGCTGTCGACCTCCATCAGCATATGCGCGCCGCCCTGCAAGTCGAGGCCGAGCACGATCGGACGCACAGGAATGAAAGACGGCAGATGACTTTCGAAGTTCGCCACTGTCCCGGCGCTCAGAAAGCTCGGAACGATCAGCAGCGCCGCGCAGGCGATGAGCGCCAGGATGGCGGCGACTTTCCAGGTGGCCAGACGGAGCATGGGAAATCAGATTCTCTGCGCGGCCGGAACGCGTTTCGCGATCCGGGCCTCCTCACGAACTGGCGGCGTCTTTTTTGGCCGGCGGCCCCTTCGCGGCGGGGACGTCTTTCACGGGCTCGCCTTTCGAACGCACGTCCGTAATGCCCGAACGCGCCAGGCGTACGCGGATATTGGGCGCGATCTCGAGCTCGACCTCGTTCTCGTCGGTCGCCTTGGTGATCTTGCCGATCAGGCCTCCCGACGTCACCACGACGTCGCCGCGGCGCGCGGCCTGCACCATTTCCCGCGCCGCCTTGGCGCGCTGCTGCTGGGGCCGCAGGATCAGGAAATACATGATCGCGAAAATGACCACGAACGGCGCGAATTGGATGAGCATGTCGGACGACCCCAACGGGGACGCGCCGCTGACCTGGGCGAAGGCGGGCGTGATGAACAAGGACAGAAGCTCCGGGGGCGCGCCGAAAGGAGGGGTCGGCGAAGCGCGTCCTATATAGCGGCCGCCGCTCGGAAAGCAACGCCGATGGCGGAAGGTCGTCAGACGATCGGCCGAGAAGGTCGTGGAAAATTTGTCGGTCAGATCGGTCGGCGCGATCGGCGGGCAAGCGGAAGGCCCCGCGTGAGCCGGAGTCAGGGCCGCGCCGCATCACCCCCCATGAACCACAGAAACTCGAGATCGGTGGCAAGATTTCCAATTTCGTGCTTGAATTGGTCGGCCGTCGCTCAGCGGCATCACAGGAATAGTGGAAATGTGCGGGCGCGAGTGTATCGCGCCCGCACACCAAAGGGGGAGCACAGAATGGACAAGTCTCTGGCTGAATTCATCGGGACGTTCGCGTTGGTGTTTTTCGGTTGCGGCGCGGCGGTGATCGGCGGCATGGGATCTGGCGCCACCGCCATCGACCTGCTCGGCATCGCAACCGCTTTTGGTTTGGCCATCGTCGCGATGGCCTATGGCATCGGACCTATATCGGGTTGTCACGTCAATCCCGCCGTGAGCTTCGGCGTCTACGTCGCCGGCGCGATGAGCCTGGAGGACATGATCCGCTATTGGATCGCCCAGATCCTCGGCGCGATCGTCGGCGCGGCGGTTCTTTACGTCATTCTCTCCGGGAAAGCCCAGGGCTGGAACGGCAGCCTCGGTCAGGACGGCTGGGGCGAGGGATATCTGGGCGGCTATAATACGCTTTCGGCCTTCGTCTTCGAGGTGGTCGCGACATTCCTGTTCCTCATTTGCATTCTCGGAGTAACCCAGAGAGGTACGCCTACCCACCTCGTCGGCTTCGCCGGAGTCGCGATCGGCCTGACCCTCATCGCGATTCATATCGTCGGCATCAATATCACGGGAGTTTCCGTCAATCCGGCGCGGTCGATCGGTCCGGCGCTGATCGGCTGGGGCTCGAATCCGAAGGCGGTCGCGCAATTATGGCTCTTCATCATCGCGCCGATGATCGGCGGCGGCGTCGCGGGACTTTTGTTCAGAACCGGCGCGCTCGCTGCGAGCAGCTACAGAGCCGCTGCGAGCAAGAGCTGAGATCCCCCGCTCCCGCTCTTCGCGGGAGAGGGTTGTGGTTAGGGCCTCCATGTCATTTCCGCGGAAACGGGAATCCAGCCGTGGGGCCGTCGGCGCAAGATCGGAAGCCCGGCGGAGGCGACCGTATGCCGCCATGCTGATGCCGTCGTAGTGTCCTGGATGGTCGCGTTCGCAACCATGACACGGCGCGATGACTGGCCTTTGCGAACCGCGCGGCCCTTGCCAGCCGCGGCGGGGCGCGTCAAAAGCCCGCCATGTTGCACATCACCGCCCTCACCTACCGGATCGGCGAGCGCCTGCTGATCGATTCGGCGACTGCGGCGCTGCCGACGGGTGCGCGCGTCGGGCTGGTCGGGCGCAACGGCGC
>JBAQGU010000950.1:0-5990 GCA_049287975.1 Roseiarcus sp. | reverse complement strand
CCTCTCCGGAGGTCTGCAGAGCTCGCTTCCCTGGGTTGCTTCGTCGCTTCGCCCCTCGCAATGACGGCTGGCTGACACTCACAAGACGAGGCGCTCTACGACCGCCGCGCTCGGCGAGCGCGGCTACATTTTTGCGTGCTCGATCGCGATTTTCGCGGCGACTTCTGCCAGCGCTTGCGGATAGATCCTATGCTCCGCCGCCAGCACCCGCGCCGCCAGAGCTTCCGCGTCGTCGCCCGGCGCCACCGGCACGTGCGCCTGCGCGATGGTCGGGCCCGAATCGAGCTCGGGCTCGACGAAATGCACGGTGCAGCCATGCTCGGCGACCCCGTCGGCGAGCGCGCGTTGGTGCGTGTGCAGGCCGCGATAGGCCGGCAGCAGCGAGGGATGGATGTTGATCATGCGGCCGCGCCAGCGGTTGACGAAGAGCGCGCCGAGGATTCGCATATAGCCGGCGAGGCAGACGAGTTCGATGCGGTGGATTTCGAGCATCGCCTGGATCGAGGCTTCGAATTCGTCGCGTCCGGCGTAAATCTTCGGGTCGATCGTCGCGGTTGCGACGCCCGCGCGCTTGGCGAGCGCGAGGCCCGCGGCGTCGTGCCGGTTCGACAGCACGAGCGCGATTTCGGCGGGAAAGTCGGGCGCCCGCGCCGCCGCGATCAGCGCCGCCATGTTCGAGCCGCGGCCGGAAATCAGGATCGCGGTGCGTACGCGACGCTTCACAGTTTCAGCCGCCCGCGCATCGCCACGCGCTCCACCCCCCGCGCGAGGAGCCGTCCGATCGGCGTAGGCGCGAGGTTTTGGCGCTCGAGCTCGCGGATAGTCTCGGATTCGCTCGCGGCGGCCGCGAACGCGACCATGCCGAAGCCGCAATTGAAGGTGCGCAGCATTTCGGCCTCGCCGACGCCGCCCATCCCGGCGAGCCAGGAAAACACGGGCTGCGGCGCGAAGGCGGCCAGATCCAGTTCGACGCCGAGGGAATCGGGCAGCACGCGCTGCAGGTTGTCGGGAAAGCCGCCACCGGTGATGTGGGCGAGCGCGAGCACGCCCGGCGCCGCCTTCAGCGCCGCGAGCAGCGGCTTCACATAGAGCCGCGTCGGCGTCAGCAACGCGTCCGCGAGCGTCCGGCCGGACTCGAACGGCGCCGGCGCCTCCCAGGCCAGCCCCGAGCGATCGACGATGCGGCGAACGAGCGAGAAGCCGTTGGAATGTACGCCCGAGGACGGCAGGCCGATCACGAGATCGCCCGCCTTCAGCCCCTCGCGCGGCAGCAGAGTCCCCCGCTCCGCCGCGCCGACCGCGAAGCCCGCGAGATCGAAATCTCCCTTCGCGTAGAGTCCCGGCATTTCCGCGGTCTCGCCGCCGATCAACGCGCAGCCCGATTCGATGCAGGCGTTGGCGACGCCCTTCACTATCGCGGCGCCCTGGGCGGGATCGAGCCGGCCGGTCGCGAAATAGTCGAGGAAGAACAGCGGCTCGGCGCCCTGGACGACGATGTCGTTGACGCACATCGCGACGAGATCGACGCCGATCGTATCGAAAATTCCACTCTCGATCGCGATTCTGAGCTTGGTGCCGACCCCGTCGTTGGCCGCGACCAGCACGGGATCGATGAAGCCCGCGGCCTTCAGGTCGAACAGGCCGCCGAAACCGCCGATCTCGGCGTCCGCGCCCGGCCGACGCGTCGCGCGCACCAGCGGCTTGATCGCCTCGACCATGGCGTTTCCCGCATCGATATCGACGCCGGAATCGGCGTAGGTGAGCGCGTCGGGACTGGGCTTGCGGGTCATCGCTTGGCTCGGGAACCGAGGCGGGGTTAAAGTGTCCGCACGGCTCGCGCAAGTGCGCGTCGCAAGGAGGCTCGCGGTGAAACCGAAAGCCATTGGAATGGCTATGGGGCTGGAGCTGGGCGTAGCGCTGCTCGTTCAGCGACCTGTTTCGGCGCCTGCCGCGCCGGCGAATTCGCTACGGGACCTCGGGACCGAGCTCAATGCATGCCTGCCCCCTTCTGACGCGAGCGAGGACAGGGAATTGACGATCGTGTTGAGCCTGAAGCGGGACGGGGCGTTGCTGGGCAAACCTCGGATCAGCTATTCGAAACTCCCCGGCGACCCCGAGGTCGAGCGCCGCTTCGGAGAGACCGTCGAGCGAGCCTTGGATCATTGCTTTCCCATGTCGATCACCGGCGCCTTGGGCGGGGCGATCGCGGGAAGGCCATTCTCCTTCCGGATCATCTGGCGGAAAAAGTCTACCGAGAGTTGAGACGTTCTTGGCGCCTTCAATGCAACCGCCCGACAGTCCGCATTTGTAGCGGGGGGTTCGAGACCGGCGTCGGATCGACGACAGGTACCTCCTGCGGCGTCGGAATATCTGGCGCCTCGGGGGGCGGCGGCGCCTCCCCGGGACGCGGAACAGGCCGAGGCGGATCCGTCAGGGGCGGCGGAATGTTTGGCTCCGTCGGTCCGGGGTTCGGAAAGTCCGGACCCGTCGGCGGAGATGGGGGAAAGTCCGGTGGAGGTTGTGGAATGCCGGGAGGCTGCGCGGTCAGATCGCTCGTCCCGAGCCAACGCGAGAGGGCGCGGGCGCGACCCGTGACGATCGAGGTATCCTGAAGCATGGTTGCCTTACCCTATCTGGCGCGCGCGACGCCTCAAAGACCGTGACCGTAGAACGCGGCGATCACGATCCAGGCGACGCCGGCCGCTACGAGGCTGCCCGCGAGCACGAGGAAAACCCGGGTTCCCCGCGGTCCTTGCCGGACTGTATCCGAAGTGACCACCTGCGGCGGACCGTCGGGTCGATAGTGGGGAGGCGGCCTGATGTTGTCCTCCTCGACCACATGAATGCCGTCGTCCTTGTCTCGTTCGTCCATGGCTGGCTCCTTCTCGCGGCTTCTCGCGGCGGCCGCAGACGTCTGAACGGCCAAACGAGCCAACTCGGCATTGGTTCCATCACAGCCACGACGTCATTGCGAGTTCCGCACCGGCCTTCGGCCGACCCGTGATGGATAAAACGGGTGACGTTTGTCGCCCCATCGTCATGGCGGGCTCCACGTCGTCCGATAGCGCCGCAGACTGTGGCCGGGCGAACTGGCGGACAACGCCAGTGCGACAGTTCTTTGACGATTCCGGGAACGTTTTGGGCCGTCCAATCGTTCTATCAGGCGGGCTGGCCGGCGGCAGCGCTAGGCGGCTATCTCTACTGCTGGAACCAAACACAGACCTTCTGGAGGGTGCCTGATGACCACACTTTTGATTATTCTCCTGGTGATCCTCCTCCTCGGTGGTGGAGGCGGCTACTACGGCTACGGCCGTTACGGTGGCGCAGGACTCGGCGGCGCGCTAGGCTTGGTGGTAGTCGTTCTGCTCGTTTTATGGTTGGTCGGGGCGCTCGGCGGGGCCGTAGTGCACGCCTGAGGCGACGCTTCGAAACAAGTGCTGCATTGCGATCGGGCAAGCCACCCCGCGAAAGCGTGGATCCAGTCGTGGAACACTGTAGTAGACGCGGTCGCCGACCGCGTGGTCGGCGCTCGGAAAAGTGGTGCTCTAGAAAGCCGCGCTCAGCGAGCGCGGCTTTCTACATTGCGATGCCCCGAGAAGATCAAGAAGCGTTGCGTGGCGGCAGCCTTCCGCGCAGAGGCCGAACGAGCGGCCGCCGGGCGGGACGCCGCGGCCTCGTCGCCGAGCTTGCCGCCCTCATGCGCCGCCGGATGGCGGGTTTCCTTGCCGCGGCCGGAGCCTCCGGGTTTCTTCCCACCGCCGTCGTCCTTGTTGACGGTGGCCCAGGCCCGCCGTTCCGCTTCCTTCTCGGAAAGGCCGCGCTCCTCGTAGCTTTCAGCTACGTGATCAGCCTTGCGCTCCTGCTTGTCGGTGGATTTCGATTTGTCGCCGCGGGGCATCGCATCCTTGGTCGTTTGGGTAACAAACGCCCGAAGCCGCGGCTACTCTCCCCCGGCGAGAACCGCGGCCAGCGAGACGGCTCCGACCAGCACCAGGCTCGCGGCCCAGACCCGCTCGAGGTTGAACCAGCTTTTCG
Organism: Roseiarcus sp.; assembly: GCA_049287975.1. Lineage (GTDB taxonomy): Bacteria > Pseudomonadota > Alphaproteobacteria > Rhizobiales > Beijerinckiaceae > Roseiarcus. Next base: position 1,955 of record JBAQGU010000950.1, on the reverse strand, counting down.
AGAGGAATTTCAGGCCGAGCCAGCGGTGCACCGCATAGGCGATCGACCCGCCGGCGGCGATCATCGCCGCTGTGTGGGCGAAGCCGACGAAAATGGCGAGGCCGACGTTCCGGAGGATCAACTCGGAAGCCGCGCGGTGGCCGATGTCCGGCGCATCCGCGCGGCAGAGGCCGAGATAGATCGGCGCCAGCATGAGGCCCGCGCCATGCGCCGTCGCAACCAGGAAGGACCACAGCGCCAGCTTCGAGGGCGGGATTCTCGCGAGAAAGCGCGGATGGCGATTGCGGACGAAAAGGAAAACGCCGAAGCCGCCAACCATCAGAGCGGCGATCGCACGGATCTGGTTCTGCCAAGCGATCAACGACGCCAGCAACGCGAAGGGCAGCAAGAGGCTCGCCATGGCGAGAAAATGTCCCGCCGCAAGCGCGCCTAGCGCCCGATAGAAGTCGGCTCGGCCGTTACCCATCAGCGCCGCCGAGACGACGAGCGGCCAGCCCATCCCGGGATTGACGCCGTGATAGAGCCCAAACACGATCACGGCCAGCCAGAGGCCGGCCGTCCCGCCGAACCAATCGCTCAATGCTCAGACCGAAGGATAGCAGAAACTATCGGTCGAGCAGTCGCCACCCTCGAGTCGGATCTGGTGCGATCGGTAACCCTCCGGGAAGTCGACCCAGAAATTCTTCTCGAGGGTGACGCCGCCGTCGGCGCCCACGTCCGCCTTGACCATCGCCCCCGGCACGCCTGTGGGATAAAACTGTTCGTCCCAAGTGGAGTAGAGCGAATTGGTCCAATAGACGCGCTTGCCGTCCCGGCTGATCTCGATCATTTGCGGCCCGCCTGCGAATGCATGGCCGTTCGGATGCGGCGTGCGTCGCGCTATGCCGCCGATATGGACGGAACCGACCTGATTGGGCTTCATCGGGTCGGTGACGTCGTACTGGCGAAGTTCCCCCGCGCCCCAGCAGGCGACATAGAGGAAGCGATCGTCGAGCGACAGATCGATGTCGGTGACCAGCGGCGGCACGGCGCCGAAGCCTTGCAGCAGCGGCGGAAGCTGTTCCTTCGCCGCGGCTTCCGGCGGGATCGTCGCCGTCTTCCGGCAATGGAACTTGCCGTTTTCGCGCCACCAGGTCCAGATCGAACCCTCGAGATTGGTCGTATCGACGACGACGCCGAGGAATCCGTATTCCTTGATGGGATCGTGGGCAGGCCGCACTTCCAGCGCCATCTGGTGATTGGCGCCGAGATCGATGGTTTGAATGTTCTTCCTCGCCCGGAGGTCCCAGAAATGGATGTGATGACCGTATTTATTGGAAAGAAGGTCCTCCGGTACGATGCCGTTCTCGAACTGTGGCGGCAGGCCCCATTCGCTCGACACCATATAGTCGCGGGGCAAATTCCACCAGAAATCGTAATGCTTGTTCTGCGGCCCCCGGTCCATTTCGTATCGCCCGATGACATCGAAGGTTTCGCAATCCATGATGAAGATTCCGGGAGGTCCGTTCGTGCCGTCGGCGCCGCCGCCGCCGAGCGTGGAGACGTATATGCCCTCAGGCCCGCAGTGTATGGTGTGCGGCCGGGAATAGCCGGTCTTATGAAATACTTCCTCCGGTTCGATGATCTTGTGGATCTTCGCCGCCGTAGGACCGCCCTTCGTGTCGACCACATAGATGCGCGAAGAGCGAATGCCGGGGATGATGAGGTAGCGCCGCTCGAGAAAGGCGTGGCCGCTCAACGGCGACAGCGCCGATGAACAGGCGTTCCAACCAAAATGGTGGAACTCGTCGCCCTTGTTGGGCATGATGACCTGATGAACGACCTCGCCGTAGTCCTTCGACCTCGGATTCACGTCCACGACCGCCAGGCCGTCCGGCCGCGAGAAATCGGGGCTCAACATCAGGGTGTAGGCGAAACTCTCCGCCGGCCCCTCCATCGCGAGTTTCGCGGTCGCG
>JBAQGU010000949.1:0-5212 GCA_049287975.1 Roseiarcus sp. | reverse complement strand
TCCAATAGAATTTTGACTTGCCGCGCTCCGCTCATGAACCCTCCGCGCCGGGCGTCGCCTTAGTCCCCGCATCGACAAATCTGACTATAACATCGTTCGCCGCTTCCGGCGGCGCCTCGAGTCTGGCTGCGAACCTGACGCGCTCGGCACGCTCGAGACGGCGCCTCGGAGCCCGCGCCGTCCAGACATAGAGCTCCCCGCCGTCGGAGCCGCGCAGCGCAATCCTCAAGTCGGGCGACGTCGTTTGCGCGGCGCGCAGGTTCACGATCCAACCTTCGATCATGAGGTACCTCTTTTCGCCCGCTTCTCCCAAGCGGGCGCGGACGTCTCGGATCGCGAGGCCACGCGCGTTCACCGGCAGACCGATCGCCGCGTAGGCCGGCGCCACAAAAGGGACCATCGCGACCACGCGCTCACGCGCGGCCAAGGCCGACATCGACCCCGCCACGAGGCAAGTCGCCGCGAGCGGGATAAAAAGACGGCGCACTGCATCGGCCGGTTTTGGATCCCCGGTCGAGTCGCCGGGTCCCTCCGAAGTCCGGGCTGCGCCCGACGACGAAAGGACCGCGGACAATGGAATTCGAGGCGCCGCTTCTCGACCTTCAGGCCGAGATTCGCTCGTCTCGCGCGTGAGTGGTTCGCCCAAAGTGTGGTATGAACGCACCCAGGCGCGTCGGACCATATTCATACCGAATCACCTTGTTTCTGGCGCGGCGTCGCCGCTGTTCGCATTTGGTCGCGTACGTGGTTAAGGGCGCGTTAAGGATAGTTGCTCGCCTTAATGAGGGGTCTCGTGCTGTGCTTCGAGAATGTCGGCCTACGCTACGGCATGGGCGCCGAGGTCGTAGGAGATCTCAATTTCAGCGTCGACCCGCAGAGCTTTCAGTTCCTCACCGGCCCGTCGGGCGCCGGCAAGACGACGATCTTGCGCCTGATGCTGTTGTCGCTGCGCCCGACGCGCGGCACGATCCAGATATTCGGCGAGGACGCGTCCAGACTCGACAAGGACATGATCACCGGCTATCGGCGACGAATCGGCGTCGTGTTCCAGGATTTTCGGCTTCTCGAGCATCTCACGACCTACGAGAACGTGGCCTTGCCGCTTCGCGTCATGGGTCGCAACGAGGCGAGTTACCGCCCCGAAGTCATCGAGCTCCTGGATTGGGTCGGGCTGGGCGACCGAAAGAATGCTCTTCCCGCGGTGCTTTCAGGCGGGGAAAAGCAGCGGGCTGCGATCGCGCGCGCCCTGATCGCCCGGCCGGAACTGCTCCTGGCGGACGAACCCACAGGCAATGTCGACCCCGCGATGGCCAAGCGACTCTTGCGACTCTTCGTCGAGTTGCACAAATCCGGCACGGCGATCGTGATCGCGACCCATGACCTGGCTCTGATGGATCAGTTCGGCTACGCGCGGCGCCTCGTAGTCGGAGGCGGACGGCTCACTATATACGACGCGGAAGCGGCATGAGCGACGGTTCGGGCGGCGAACTGCCAATACCCGCGGATTCGCAATTGAAGCGGGACATGCCGTTGGTGCCAGCCGATTCCATCGCCGGACGGGCGCTGGTCGTCGTAATCGCGATCATGACTTTTCTTTCATGCCTGACGGCCGTGGGCGCGTTGCTGATCGCGCAGGCCTCGCAAGGGTGGCGAGCCGACGTTTCGCGGGAGGTGACCATCCAAATCAAGCCTCACCCCGGCGAGGACGTACAAGCGCTCGTGTCAAAGGCCACCGAGGTCGCCGCGCGCTCGCCTGATGTCGCCGACGTCCACGCCCTGTCGAAGAGCGAATCCGAGCGCCTGCTGGAGCCTTGGCTCGGGCAGGGTCTCGATCTCTCTCAGCTGCCGATCCCCCGACTTATCGTGGTGCACATGCGGACCCGACAGCAAGCGGATCTGGAGTCGCTGCGCGCGGCGCTGACAGAGGCTGTCCCCGAGGCCAGCCTCGACGATCACTCACTGTGGCTCTCGCGTCTCGACACCATGGCGGACGTCATCGTCATGTTCGCCGCCGCCCTGTTCGTATTGATGATCATCGCGATGGCCACGGCTATCGGCTTCGCGACTCGCGGCGCGATGGCGGGAAACCGCGAAATCATCGAAGTCCTGCATTTCGTGGGCGCAGAGGATCGGTATATCGCAAGGCAGTTTCAGACGCATTTCATGCGGTTGGGGCTACGAGGCGCGGCGATCGGCGGATCGGCCGCAGCTCTCCTCTTCGTGGCCGCCTCGTTGTTTTCGGCTTTATCCAACCATTCGGCAGGGGGACGGGAGATCGCCGCCCTGTTTGGCGCATTTTCTCTGACGGGAGGGGCGTACGTGGCGATCTTTGTCATTTGCGCGGCGATCGCCGCGCTCACCGGCTTTCTCTCCCGACAGATCGTATTCAATCATCTACGACAGCTGATGTGAGCAGAATATGGTTCTTGCTGTAAACCTGCGGACCGCGGCCAAGCCAATGTTGATTTTACGCTCGCTGATTTTCAATCTGGCGTTCTACGTGAATCTGATAGTCCTTATGATATTGGGACTGCCGATGATGCTGTTCGGGCGCAAGGGCGTGTTTTTCATGGCCAAGCTGTGGGGATCGACGTCGGTATGGTGGCTCGAAAAACTCTGTAACCTTCGCGTGGAATATCGTGGCGTCGAAAACATACCAGAAGGGGGTTACATAATCGCGGTCAAGCATCAATCCTTTCTGGAAACCTTCTCGCTGCTGAAATATTCGCCAGATTTTGCGATAATCATGAAGAAGCAGCTGATGTATATTCCGTTGTTCGGACTTTACCTGGTTGTCGGAAAGCAAATTGGGATCGACCGCCAACGTGGCCACAGCGCACTTTCGCAATTGATAGAACAAGGGCGCGCCGTGCTCCGGGCCGGTCGCCAAGTCTATATATATCCCGAGGGAACTCGGCGACCGCCGGGAGCTCGTCCGATGTATAAGTTTGGCGTCGCCGCGCTTTATGAGGCAACAGGAGCGCCATGCCTTCCCGTCGCAGTCAACACGGGTCTGTTTTGGGGTCGACGGGGATTCCGACGCCGGCCGGGAACCGCGGTCATCGAGTACCTTCCGCCAATCCCGCCGGGGCTCGACCGCGACGCCTTCGCGGCCCGGTTGGAATCTGAGATCGAAGCCGCGTGTGCGCGGCTCAATGAGGAAGCCGTCGTCGCCGATCCCTCCCTCGCATCCTTTCTCGCGCAACGCGAAGTCGCCCATGTGTAGACGCGGTCGTTGTACTACGGCCGCGGCTAGAGTTCGGCGAATCCGGCCTCGGTCAACCGAATCTGGCCGAGCTGGAGCGCAATCCAGCCCTGCTCCAGCGCATATTCGACCGCGGCGTCGTAATCGCGAGCCCTTCCCAGATTGTGGGAAAGGAACTCGGCTTTGACTTGAGTGGATTTCAGGCTCTGTTTCGCTTGCACGCGCCTACCGCGGAAGATCGTCAGCACCGAGCGAGCATAATCTTCGTCGGCCGGCAAAGTTGCCATCGTTGTGGCCTCCAGATTCGGGAAGACGCCACCTCCCCGCGGCATGAATTCTTCCGCCCCGTCGTCGGGCCAAAAGGACGCGCCTCCCAAAGCGATCCGCATTTGGGCGCCGATCGGGAGAAGCTCCCTGGCCGTGCCGCGACTTGCGGCGCTCCCTCGCATAGCGGGCGATGGTGTCGACCGTAGGGCGGGGAATCTGCAGCGGGCCATCCGAGTAGCACCCCAAGGGCAAGGGCGGATCGATTCGGCGCTTGTATCCCCGCTCTCTTCTCGACAATATGCTCGGGACATCGATGGGAGGACGAGATGAATGCACATGCTCAACCGCTGCCGCCCGAGGCGTCGAAAACCGAAGCCGAGATCCGGGTCGATCTGGCCGCCTGCTATCGACTGGTGGCGCTGTACGGATGGGACGATCTCATCTTCACCCATATTTCCGCGCGCGTCCCCGGACCCGAACATCATTTTCTCATCAATCCCTATGGGATGATGTTCGAGGAGATCACGGCCTCGAGCCTCGTGAAAATCGATCCGAGGGGCGTGGTCATCGGGACTTCGCCTTACCCCGTCAACGCCGCGGGATTCACGATCCATTCGGCCGTGCATGAAGTTCGCGAAGACGCGGGATGCGTGATGCATCTGCACACGCCCGACGGAGCCGCGGTATCCACATCGTCGGAGGGTCTGCTGCCGTTGAACCAGACGGCGCAATTGGTGATCCCGGACCTCGCCTATCACGACTACGAGGGCGTCGCGCTCGATCTGGACGAGCGGCCGCGACTGCAAAGAGACCTCGGCTCGAAGAACATCATGCTTCTACACAATCACGGAACCCTCGCCGTCGGGCGAACTTGCGCGGAAGCATTCCTGCGCATGTATTTTCTGGAGCGCGCCTGCACCATGCAGGTGCGCACGCGGATGCTCGGCGGCGTGGAAGCCGACCATCCGACGGCGCCCGACGTGGTGGAGAAGAACGCCGCGCTCGTCATGTCCGGCGGCATGTCCAAACTCGCGGAAAAACTGGTCTGGCCGGCGCTGTTGCGCAAGCTCGATCGCCTCGACCCGGGTTTTCGCGCGTGACAGGCGAGTCGCTCACGAAAATGTAACCGCGCCCCACTTGGTCGGCGACCGCGTCTATAGCGTCGCGCGAAATTTTGCAGCGGGCTCCCGGGATCGCCCGAGCGGACCGAGCGGACCCTCGCCTTGCCACGCTCGCGCGTCCTCTCTAGGAGAGAGCCGTCGTTTCTCCGAGCAGGGTCGTCATGGCAGAACCGCTGCGCGCACCCGCCGCCGCGCCGCTCTTGGCGGGCGGGCGCATTCTCGTCGTCGAGGCCCGCTATTACGAGGCCGTCGGCGCCATGCTGTTCGAGGGCGCGCGCGCCGCGATCGCGGCGGCGGGCGCGGCGATGGAGACGATCGGCGTTCCCGGCGCGCTCGAGATTCCGGCCGCGATCGCCATCGCGCTCGACGCAGCGACCGCTTCGGGGCGTCCGTATGACGGGGCCGTCGCGCTGGGCTGCGTTGTCAGGGGCGAGACGTTCCATTTCGAGATCGTCGCCGGAGAATCCGCGCGCGCGCTGATGGACCTGTCGGTCGCGGGCCGGTTCGCCCTCGGCAATGGCATACTGACGGTCGATACGCTCGCGCAGGCGGAGGAGCGCGCCGATCCGAAGCGCGGCGACAAGGGGGGCGAGGCCGCCCGCGCGGCGCTGACGCTGGC
>JBAQGU010000948.1:0-6900 GCA_049287975.1 Roseiarcus sp. | reverse complement strand
GGGCATGGCTTCTCCCTTGGCAATGATACTTTTCTGGTGCCGTTACAGATACCAAATCCCGTAGGAGGAATTAATTCGACGTTTTTGTCGAGTTCGACTATCTGGCAGCAGATGCTTGGGCGGCAGCCCGCTATCATCTTAGTTATACTTGATGCTTGCCGGGACAACGCGAGCTTTCTAGACAAATTCGACCCCGATACGGCTGCTCAGGTCAAAAAAGGCTACGGCAGTTTGGGAACTGTACCGTCGGAAGACCTAGTTATCGGTTACGCCAACGCGCCCGGCCAAACAGCGGCGGGCGGCCCGAGCGGACAAATGAGCCCCTATACGTCGGCGGTCGTGGGTTTCATAGATGCGCGAGACATGGAGTGGAGCGATGTCGAAAAGAATATTACTGCGACGGTGCGCATTGCAACTCAGAACGCAGACCCGCCGCAGAGTCCCTGGTTTTCTGCATCCTTAGCCTCGTATCTATACCTGGAAGAATCTGAAACAATCGGGGGTCAAGAACTTCAAGATTGGAAGGCGACTCTCTCCAATCCGAGTCTTGACGGGGTCAAACAGTATCTTATGCTGCATAGTGCTGGTTTGTATGCGTCGGCCGCGCGGCTATGGCTGGCGGACCATGCGACTGACCCGCCCAGGTATGGCGCAAATTGGTCCACACAGATCTCTCCGGCGGCTCCTGATGATCTTTGGAACAGATATTTGTTGACGGGGGGCGCGCTCCCGGACGTACCTGACCCATATTCGGTTCCTCGGTTGGATGGGCCGATTGCACTAGATCGTCATGCGAAAACGAACATGGAGTTCGATGCCAGAAGTGCAGGGACCATGACCGCTGCGGAATTGACCGCCAGTATGCTTGGTCAGGCCGGGACAGGTATTGTCGTGGCTTCTGCCGCTGCCTACACGCGGCCGTCCGACAATTCGGAAATTGCAGGGCGGCTTACGATAGGAGAACGCCTTAGAATCACTGGAATTACGCCAGACTTGACCGGATACGGGCTCTGGGCGAACGTTTTGCCGGATGAGGGGGGGCAATCTCCGAGCTATGTCAGACTTCCGGACCTTCCCACGCCTCCGACCGCGCAGATAGGAAAGCCGCTTCTCGAAATTCAAATTGGCTCGCCACTGGACAGCCTCCCGTCCAGCATCGACGAAAAATCACTGCGGGACGCGATTGCCACCCTAGGCCGCGCCGGGCACAAAATCAGTTGGGTCTCAATAGGAACCCCAACAGCGACAGACCAGAGAAGTACCCTGGTCAATTTCCAGAAGTCGATCAACGCCGAGTTCGTTTTGCATCAGACCGGCATTCCCGAGGAGAAAATTACGTCGATTTCTGGCTCCTCGCCCGATCCTGGGGCGCTTCGAATTCGTTTTTTCGGAACCTAGGAGTCTTCGCATGATTGCGAAACAGCAGGTCCGCTCGCTAACGCTGACTAAGATTCTCTGTCTCTTCTTTTTCCACCTGTCTTCGCAAATCTACGCCAGCGAGAAGTTGACAGCGTCAAACTACCAGCCGCGACATAACGCAGACTTTGATCAAGCGGTCGATAATTTCTTGACAAACGGACCGAAGAAGATTGTTGGAGGAAATGTTGCAGCGGTTGGCGCGTTTCCGTGGCAAGCTTCGCTAGAGGTGTCGTGGATCGATAGTCCCACCGATGCCCATTACTGTGGCGGATCTATCTATAATTCCATGTGGATTTTGACGGCAGCGCACTGTATTGAGAATCTTGACTCAGATCAAATAGCGGTGGTCGTGGGCAGTAATATTCTTTCAAACGGAATCCGCAAAATTCCCGTTGAAAGAACGATCGTGCACCCGAAATACGGGAAATTGACCGAACATGACTCGGACGTCGGCCTCATATTGCTCAAGGAACCTCTCAATTTTGATGTAACCACTCGCCCTATTGCTGCCGCGACGGCTCAAGACGATCAGACGCTCGCTCCCGACAATGCCGATCTGATTGTGACAGGCTGGGGTTACACGACTGAGAATGGGAATATCGTGCGCAACTTGCGGGAAGTCACGGTTCCGGTGACCCCAATCGAGGCCTGCAAAGACCCGCTAAGCTACGGACCAACCCAAATTTCCGACAATATGATCTGCGCCGGACGGGCGCTGGGCGGAATGGACGCCTGTCAAGGCGACAGCGGCGGTCCGTTGGTTAGCGTGGGAATGGATGCTAGGCAAATCGGCATCGTCAGCTGGGGTGAAGGTTGCGCCCGGCCGGCACGCTACGGCGTCTACACACGCGTTTCGAAATTCAAGGAGTGGATTGATTCGTGCGTCGCCGGTGCACGTAAGAATTGACTTCGATCAGACGTAAACAGTTTTGACCGCGTGAGCGAAGGTGACGACCGCACCTTACAGATTTAACGTGTGATATCATCCGCTTCGAGACGACCGATTTCCCAAACGAGCGAGTCGTCGCAGGTAACTGCGGATGAAGCCCAACGGTCCTCCCCGAGGATAAGGGGTCAATGATTGGGCGGTTGATGACAGGAGGGGTCCGTATCAGAGCTGTTGCAGCATTTGCCATTTCCATTGCATATGCCATGCGCTCCAGTAGTGCCGCACGGCGCTCCCCATTTTTTCGGTATCCATTTATTCCCAGCGGTGTAGACACATGCTCGAGCCTGCCTATCCGGGGAAGTACCCGCTGAAGCAATCAGACTGTTAGCGACCAGAATGATCGACGCAAGCATAACAGCCAGAGTGTTTTGTATAGTCGACATACTATGCCTCCGTTAGCCAGGTCAGTGAGATTGCCCGCTAACCGACACGGCGATTGCGTTCGCCTGAACTCTCGCTTGATGCTGATTCATTGCGGTGGCACTAAGCTGAATCGGCTGGCTTTTCTTGATAGGGCCCAAGGGTCCCAATGTAATAACGAGATCGTTCGTATTGGTTCGTTCTGCTAAGAATAGATTAGCACTCGTATTAGCAGATATTGTTGCAAGCTTCCACGTAGGTGTCGCGCTTGCGCCATACGCTGCAACGAAGGTGATTTCCTCGGTCCAGGCATTGAACGGCGGACGGCGCGCCGCGTTTGGACCGGTGTCGTAGGCGTTGCCGTTCTGCAGTGCTGCAATTAGCGCCTTATCGTATATGAACTCTCTTATCTTAAGATCACCATCAATCATAACGCCTGATCTCTTTTGATCGTCACATGGATAACGTACTATATCCCCATTTCTAAATGTGTAAGCGATAGTTTCGGTTCTGATTGCGTTAGCCGATGCTGTTCCTCCCAAGCTGAAAGAAAGTGATTGCGCACTTGTAACGTTACCCCCAGTAGGGAAACCGAACACAACGTTCCGTAAAGGCTTCATAGCCGCGATCCCCGGGCTCAATCCAGATTGGTCCTCAACCGTTATAGTCTGAGTCACCATCACCCCCCAATCGTCTAACCATGGGAGGTTTAATCTCTTTGCCTCCTTTAGCCCCCCTATAATTTCACAAGTAACATGATCAACGATGCCGTTCTCATAATTACCCTCTTTCGTACCGTTGTTCTCATCAATGGCGTCGGATGAAAAAGGATCCTTATCAGGTGTGTAAACACCGCATCCTGTGAGAGTTAAAAACACCGTACAAATAAGTGTCAATCTATATAATCGTTTAGGCATTGCCCCTCATCACTTCGAATTTACAATCTCCCGGATGGCGACGGTTCAAACTGTTGGGGCTCAATAGAGACGTCACGATTGGAATTCTTTGCACCACTTTCTCTGAATCGAGTCGATAAGCCCCGATCGTTTCAACGTTCAATAATTTTTTTGTCTTCTAAATTTCCGGAACGTTCACAAACAACTATGCTCAAAAAAAGAAAACGCGGTCAACGCAAATCGACCTGAATTTTCGTGGGGAAAAAAATTTTAGCGGTCCCTTCTAGAAGGAAACACAGCTTTGGTCACGCGATTAGCGTGATCTGGATGTCGTAAACTAGGCGTTGCAGCTTGGCAAGTAGCCGCTTTGGCTGGCGTGAGCGACGTTGTCGGGACAGTCGAAGCGCGCAGCGCCGAGGTCCCTGGCGGAACGTGCTGTCTTTGAGCATTTGATAGCGGTTAATGCGCCAAATCGCCTATGCCGTCGAGTCCGATGTATCGATTTCACGCATTCGGTGAGGTTCCAGCTTCGAATCCTGCGCTTGCTCCCGCAGGTGCGCGGCTTCGGAGCTACGTGCAGCATTTCCACCAGCCATCGCGCTGTCGTTCTTGCGCCATTCGCACCCGCCGTGTCCGCCTGCCTATTGCGTCCAAGGCCGCCCTGAAATCGTCGCGAGTTGATTGACTTGCACTACGATCGCGATGGACAACGTTCGACTAGTAGGGGGCAATTCTAGAACGCAAGCAGGGGTCGTCCGGCGCCGCTCTCGGCGGGGCCCGCTGGATCAGCGCGTGGTCCCGGGGTGCCGGACGGTGTCCCGTTCGTCGAGCACACGATATTCCGTTCGAGTCTGATCGGGGGACCGAAGAGCGCCTTGAACTCCTCCCGTTCGCCAAGCTCGCTCCCCTCACTCCATCTCCACCACCCTGCCCTCCCGTAACGTCACCCGCCGATCCATCCTTGCCGCCAGCTCGAGATTGTGCGTTGCGACCAGCGCGGCGACGCGGCTGGCTTGCACCAGGGCCGTCAGGGTGCCGAAGACGTGGTCCGCGGTTTTCGGGTCGAGGTTGCCGGTGGGCTCGTCGGCGAGCAGCAGGCGCGGGGCGTTGGCGACGGCTCTCGCTATGGCGACGCGCTGTTGTTCGCCGCCGGAGAGTTCAGCGGGGCGGTGTTTTTCCCTCGAGCCCAGCCCGAGATAGGCGAGCAGCTCGCTCGCCCGCCTCGCCGCCTCGGCGCGCGAGAATCCCCGGATCATCTGCGGCAGCATGATGTTTTCCAACGCCGAGAATTCGGGCAACAGATGATGGAATTGGTAGACGAAGCCGATCTCGCCGCGGCGCAGGGCCGTTCGCTGGTCGTCGGACATCGCGGCGGTCGGCGCGCCGCTGACGTGCACCTCGCCTTCGCTCGGCTTCTCCAAGAGGCCGGCGATGTGCAGCAGGGTCGACTTGCCGGCGCCCGATGGCGCGATCAGCGCGACCGATTGGCCGGCCCAGAGCGTGAGTTCGGCGCCGTTCAGCACCTCGACCACAGTCTCGCCCTCGCCGTAGCGGCGCGCGATGTTCTCGAGCCGAAGGGCGGGGCTCGCGGCCTCATTCATAACGCAGCGCCTCGACCGGATCGAGCCGCGCCGCGCGCCAGGAGGGATAGATCGTCGCGCCGAGCGAAAGAAACAGCGCCATCAGCGCGACCGCCACGACGTCGTGCGTCTCGACGCGCGACGGCAGTTGCGAGAGAAAATAGAACTCGGACGGGAACAGGTTGACGCCGAGGACATAGCTGAGCGCCTTGCGGATCGGCTCGACGTTATGGGCGACCAGCAGGCCGAGCCCGAGGCCACAGGACGTGCCGACGATGCCGATCGTCGCGCCGGTGATCAGGAAAATCCGAAGGATTGCGCCGCGCGTTGCGCCCATCGTGCGCAGCACGGCGATCGCGCGCGCCTTGTCCTGCACCAGCATGATCATGCCGGAGATGATGTTGAGCGCGGCGACCAGCACGATGAGGGACAGGATCGCGAACATCACGTTCGCCTCGACCCCGAGCACGTCGATCAGGCTCCTGTCGTTCTGCCGCCAGTCGGTGTCGATCATCGGACGCTGCTCGGCGGCCGTGATGCGCGGGCGCATGGCGTCGACTCCGTCGGGATTGTCGAGATAGACCTCGATCAGGTTGACCACGCCGTCGAGGTTGAAATAGGCCTGCGCTTCGCTCAAAGGCATGAAGACGAACGAGCCGTCGAAGTTCGACATGCCGATCTGGAACACGGCGGCGACCGGATAGGCCTTCATGCGCGGGGTGATGCCGAACGGCGTCTGCGCGCCGTGCGGGGCGAGGAGGTTGATCTTGTCGCCGACGCGCAGGCTCAGGTGATCGGCGAGCTTGGCGCCGATCGCGACGCCCTGACCCGCGTCGAACCCGTCGAGCGTGCCTTGCGTGATATGCGCGCCGACGCCGGGCAGCCGCTTCAGATCCGCCGCGCGCACCCCGCGCACCAGCGCGCCGGACGATCCAAACGCCGAGGAGGCGAAGGCCTGCCCCTCGATCAGGGGCATGGCGAGTGCGACGCCGGGGACCTTCGAAACGCGATCAGTGACGGCGTCGTAGTCGGTCAGCGGCGTATCGACGGCCTCGAGGAACATATGGCCGTTGAGGCCAATCAGCTTGTCGAGCAGATCGTGGCGAAAGCCGTTCATCACCGCCATCACGACGATCAGCGCGGCGACCCCCAGCACGATGCCGAGGAACGAAAAGCCGGCGATCACCGAGATCGAGCCATGCGCGCGGCGCGCGCGCAAGTAGCGCAGCGCGATCATCCATTCGAACGCGGAGAACGGGCGCGTCGCGAGCGGCGCGGCGGGGGCGGCCTCGGTTTCGAGAGCGGCGGCGGTCATGCGGCTGGTCCCGAAGACCCCACCCCTAACCCCTCCCCGTGAGGACGGGGAGGGGCGGTCACGGCGCCATCCGTCTCCCCTCCCCGCACCATAGGGCGTTCGTGAGAACGCCCGTCCTTCGACGGGCTATGCGGGGAGGGGTCGGGGGTGGGGCTCGCGCCACTCATCCGAGACCCCCGAGGCGGGCGATCGCGGCCTCGAGGCTCACGAGTTCGCGCTCCCCCGAGCGCCGGTCTTTGAGTTCGACCTTGCCTTCCGCGAGGCTCTTGGGACCGACGATCACCTGGTGCGGCAGGCCGATCAGGTCCATCGTCGCGAATTTGGCGCCAGGGCGGTCTTCGCGGTCGTCGTAGAGCGTCTCGATTCCGGCCCGCGCGAGAG
>JBAQGU010000947.1:0-2143 GCA_049287975.1 Roseiarcus sp. | reverse complement strand
GGGCCACCCGCTCGACATGACCACAATGCTCGGCGCGCAGGCTTCCAACGATCAGCTCGAGAAGATCCTGTCCTATCTCGACATCGGCAAGCAGGAAGGCGCCGAAGTGCTCACCGGCGGCAAACAGGCCCATCTCGAGGGCGAACTGGCGGGCGGCTACTACGTCGAGCCGACGATTTTCGCTGGCAACAACAAGATGCGCATCTTCCAGGAGGAGATTTTCGGGCCGGTGGTTTCGGTCGCGAAATTCAAGGACGAGGCGGACGCGCTCGCGATCGCCAACGACACACTGTACGGCCTGGGCGCCGGCGTGTGGTCGCGCGACGGCAACACCGCCTATCGCATGGGCCGCGCGATCCAGGCCGGACGCGTATGGACCAATTGCTACCACGCCTATCCCGCGCACGCGGCGTTCGGCGGCTACAAGGCCTCGGGCATCGGTCGCGAGACGCACAAGATGATGCTCGACCACTATCAGCAGACCAAGAACCTCATGGTCAGCTATTCGCCCAAGGCGCTCGGCTTCTTCTGAGCGAAATCCCTTCTCCCGCTCTTGCGGGAGAACGCGGCGCCATAGGGCGCCAAAAGACGCCCGTCTTCGACGGGCTAACGCGCTAGATGAGGGACTTCGACGCGCCCCTCACCCCAACCCTCTCCCGCAAGAGCGGGAGAGGGGACGTCTATCAAGGAACAGTCCGATGGTCCCGAGAGTCCTGCTCACGGAAAAAGCGGCGGAGCTGATCGCGCGCCTCGAGGCGCAACACGGTCCGCTGATGTTTCACCAATCCGGCGGCTGTTGCGACGGGTCGACGCCGATGTGTTTCGCGGCTGGCGAGTTCCGCGTGGGCGCGCAGGACGTGCTGATGGGCGAAATCGCGGGTTGCAAATTCTATATCGGGGCCAACCAGTTCGAATATTGGCGCCACACCCAGCTCATCATCGACGTCGTGCCCGGGCGGGGCGCGGGCTTCACGCTCGAGGCGCCGGAGGGCGTGCGCTTCCTGACGCGCAGCCGGGTCTTCACCGACGCCGAGGTCGACGCGCTCGCCGAGCAAGGGGAACCCGCGCACGGGTGAGCGGAGGCCATCGCTGCAATTTCACTGTCCTGCGGCCGCTGCCAAAGGTCGCAATGTGTCGTCGATCGCCTTATGTTGCCGGTTGGGCGAGGCGAAGGACGTGACCCATGGGCGACGTGACTCAAACTCCTGAAGGTCTGGTGACCGTACAAAGCCAGCACGGACCCGTGGGGACGTTGATGCGACTGGAAAACAGCATCGCCTCGCGTGGCCTTACGATCTTCGCGCGCATCGACCATGCCGCCGGCGCCAAGGACGTGGGGATGGATCTCCGGCCGACGCAGGTGGTGATTTTCGGTTCGCCGAAATCAGGCACGCCGCTGATGCAGATGTCCGAGACGATCGGGATCGACCTGCCGCTGAAGATGCTGGTGCGGCAGGAGGCGAACGGCCAGACGGTTCTCGCCTATGACGATCCCGCCTGGCTCGCGAGCCGGCACGGTCTCGCGGCGGCGGCCGAGCCGATCGTCGAGAAGATGCAGGCGGCGATGGCGGCGATCGCGGGCGAAGCGGCGGCCGGATCGTCACAGGCCTCGACAGAGACGTGACGCCAAGTTCAAACTCTGGCGAAATTGTGCGAGGAAGCGCGCCGCGTCATCCCCGAACCATAGGATTGCCCATGTCCCATCCCGCTCTCGCCCCTGGACGCGTCGCGGTCATCACCGGCGCCGCCAGCGGCATCGGTCTCGCCGCCGCGCGGAAATTCGCCGGCCTCGGAATGAAGGTATGCATGGCCGACGCCAACGCCGAAGCGCTGACGACGGCGGCGGCGAGCATCGCCGATCTCTTGGAGAGTCCCGAAAACATCCACACGCTTGCCGTCGACGTCAGCAGCCTCGGCGAAGTCCAGGGACTGAGGGACTTCGCCTACCGCGCCTTCGGCGAAATCGCCGTGCTGATGAACAACGCCGGGATCGGCGGCGGGGGCGGGCTGTTCGGCGATCCCCAGCGCTGGCGACGGCTCATCGACGTCAATCTCTGGGGCGTGATCAACGGAGTGCAGAGCTTCGCGCCCGAAATGATCAAGCAGGGAACGCCGTGCGCGATCGTCAACACCGGCTCCAAGC
>JBAQGU010000946.1:0-4907 GCA_049287975.1 Roseiarcus sp. | reverse complement strand
CGACAGTATCGGCGTCGACCAGCATGAACGAAAACCATTCGCGGCGGCAAGTTCGCGATAATCATCCCAGAGCGGATCGCTCCTGATATCAGAGACATTGACGGCTTCCCGCCGATAGGCGGCCGTGCCGCATGAGCCGGCCTTGGGGCCGACGCGCATGCCGTCGATAGCCTTTATGAAGGCGTCCGCGATGCTCGGCGCTGCTCCGTGCCGCAACCGGGTCCCGTCATCCTCGAGCAACAGGATGGAGCCGAATATCCCCTTCAGTTGTGACTCGACCAGGTGCATGAGATGCTCGAGCACTTCCTCCAGCGGTTCGCTCAATGCGATCATCTCGAGGATTTTGGCCTGCCCATCGCGCAACAAGTCCGCCTTCCTGCGCTCGGTAATATCACGGGAGATGCCGACCAACCCGACTACCTCGTTCGCGCTGTTACGCACCGGCACTTTTGTCGACAATAAATACCTCTTGTCGCCCGATGGGTCGATGACATATTCCTCCTTGTCGATCATCGGCCGTCCCGACTGGATGATATTCTGCTCATCCGCGAAATACTGCCGCGCGGCCTCTGGCGGATGAACATCCAAATCCGTTTTGCCAATCAACTCTTCGGAACCGGAAAGACCGATCTGGATCGCCGTGGCGTTGTTGGAGATGACGAAGCGGCTCACGACATCCTTGACCCAAAGGTTGTCGGGCACCCAGTCGATCAGCGCCTGAAGCGAAAGTCGTTCATTCGCCGCGGCGCGAGTGAACTCGAGCGCGGTGATGTCCTCATGAGTGGCGACCCAGCCGCCGTCGGGCATGGGCTGGTCGTGAATCTTGATTGTTCGTCCATCCTCGAGTTCCACAATCCAATTTGATGGCGAGTTCGAATTCCGCGAGGCGGTCACCAAAGCAACGTAATCGTCGACGGCCATTGCGGCCGTTCCGGCGGCCGAGCGGGCTTGCATGATCTCGCGCAGCGTGGCGCCCGGACGAACCTGTTCGGGTTCGAGGCGGTAGATTTCCGCGTAACGGCGACTGCACAAGATCAGCCGCCCGTCGCCGTCGAAAAAGCAAATGCCCGGCGAAATATTATCGATGGCCGTTTCGTAGCGTCGCGTCTGCGCCTCGAGTTCGGCTATCGTCTCCCGAACATCCCGCTCTGCAGTCTCGGACGAGGCAGCCGCCAATCTCATCAACGCGGCCAGATCGATCTCGCCGGACGAGTCGGTCGGCCGCAGAACTGCCTTCCTGCGCAAGCGCTGCTCCTCGGATTTAGCGATCAAAGCAAAGCAGAACTGATCGCGCCGGCTTTGAGAATTCAATTATTTAATGAAAGCATGTTAATGGGCCATGAATCGGGTGGGGTTGGGAATCACCGCGTCGGAGGGCTGCCCGAGGCGCTGTCTTTCGCGTATCGGACGCGGAACCGGACGCGATGTCACGACCGCCCCTTGTGGCGAAAGGCTCGCACCGAGTAGGCGTTTGTGGTGCGCGGAAACCCTGTAATGGGTGGAAGCCGCTATTCGGAGATCGCTGGATGCGGGCGCCGAGTGTGAATTTCGACCCGCCAGCCCCATTGCCCCGCCTGAGCATCTGGGCCACGCGCAAACCGAACCACGTGGATGGCCGGGCATAGCGCGTTCGGAAGAACGCCCGTCTTTCGACGGGCTATGCCCGGCCATGACGGCGAGGGCGCCAAACTTGCAATGACGGAGAGCCTCTGTCGTAACTCTCGAGCGCTTCCGCGGCGCGGCCCAGATCGACGAGGACGTTGCCGCGATTGTTGAGCGCATCGCAATGATTGCGGTCGAGGACGAGCGCCCGATCAAAGCTGGCCAACGCCTCCTCGAGGCGTCCCAGTTCCCGTAAAACCCCGCCTCGATTGTTGTGAGGCGCCGGGCGCTTGGAGTCGACGGCGGGCGGACGTGCTTCTGTCGGGCCGCCGCGGCGCCGATTTCGCGGACTTCACGCAACTGTGTTGGCCCGGCGACCTCCTCCGCCTTAACTAAAGGGGCGGGAGCCGCGGCGCGCGATGTACGAAGTCGATCAATATCGGGATGCCTACCGCGAGGGACTTTTTGCCCGCGCGCTGGGTCTCTCATGCGACATCAACCCCTATCCCGAGCACTCTCGAGAGGCTTTCCTCTGGATACATGGCTGGTGGCTGATCCAAGACGAGGTGGAGATTGCGCGCGAACGCGGATCGCTCAGTTCCCTGCATCATCTTCGACTCGACGAAGTATCGCCGAATTTCCCTCATGAGCGCGAAGACCCGGTCATTCATTCTATATTGAGGCGAACCGTCGAGGTTATCCGTCCTCTGGCGACGGGATTGTTGCTCGCCGCTGCCGGGTTCTCATTATGCTACGCTGTTCTACGCATCTTTCTGCTCTGACCGATCCAAAGGGCTTGCCCGGCGCGCACGGGACAGACCGCCTGGGCGACGCCGATTCCCGGACTTCACGCACTTGTGTTGGCGCCACGACCTCGCCTTCCGCGTTACCCTACGGGAGCCGCCGTCCGTGATGTACGAAGTCGATCCGCGATGTACGAAGTCGATCAAAGTCAGGATGCCTACCGCGAGGGACTTTTTGCCCGCGCGCTGGGTCGCTCATGCCACGGCAATCCCTATCCCGAGCACTCGCGAGAGGCCTTCCTCTGGATCCATGGCTGGTGGCTGATCCAGGACGCGGGGGAAATTGCGCCAGCCGACGAATTCGAACGCGGGTCGCCGAGCTTCCCAACTTCTTTTACATACACCGAAGCACCGTCGACTTTTCTTGGCGAACGTGCAGACCCGCCCATCCGTTCTGCAATAAATCAAACAGTCGAGGTTGTGCGTCTTGCGGTGACGGGGTTTTTGCTTGCCGCCGCCGGGTTCTCATTATCCTACTGGCTTCTACGCGTGGTTCTGCTCTGATCCAACCCGTGGGGTAGTTCTCAGGGGAGGCGCCTATTTCTCGGCGAAGAGTCTTGTTGCGCTCGCGATTCCAGACGCCGCCGATCATCCGCCACGAGATTCTGGCGAAGCGGCGTGGAACCCGAGGCCTGCCGCGCGTTGTTCCAGGCTGCGCATGATCTCGCTCGAGCGCCGACGAAGTCGTCCATAGGCGTCGTCGAATCGCGCGCGATGCCGAAGGCGGCGCACGGGTCGGCGTCGCCGAACCACGTTCCCGTTGAGCGCATATTGGACCGCTAATCGTATAGGTGAGGAAGGGCCGATAGTCCGCATCGATCGCGCTTTGCCTAACGGCGATATCGCGAGCGCCCTCATGACGCAAGTGCGTCGAGCAGGGCCTTGGCCTCTTTGAGGTCGAACGTGTCGAAGCCCTCGGTGAACCAGCCGTAGACGGGCGCGAGGAGGTCGCGGGCTTGCGTGCGCCGGCCTTGATCGCGCCACAGCCGGGCGAGGCTCGTCGCGGCGCGCAATTCCCAGGATTTCGCCTGCTGCGCGCGGGCGATTTCGATAGCACGCCGGAAACAAGCTTCGGCCGCCGGTGTCGCGGCGGGATCGCAGGCGAGGCGCAATTCGCCGTCCAACCGATGCAGCTCCGCCTCGTAATAGACGGCGCCGGTTTTTGCGACATGATCGAGCGCCTCGGCGATCGCGCGCAGCCCCTCCGCAATCTTGCCGGTTTTGCCGCAGGCTTCGGCGAGCAGGGCGAGCCAATGCGAATCTTCGAGATTGGCTCCGGTCCCGCGGTCGGCGTCGATGCCCTGGCGGACGGCGTCGATTCCTTCCTCACCGCGGCCCTGCTGAACCAGCGCCCAGCCGTGCAGCGCCGTCGCGTGAGCGGCGAGAAACGGGAAGATATGCTCGTTCGCAAGCGTCAGGACGGCGTCGGCTGCATCCATTGCCGGCCCCACCTCGCGGCGCAATTGATGCAGCACCGCAGCCCATTGGAAAGCGTCGGTCATGGTGAACGGATGCGCGCTCTCCTCGGCAGCCGCAATCGCCTGCCGATTGGCGTGCAACGCCTGGTCTGGGTAGCCGAGATGCCAGAGCACCCGCCCGAGCACGGCGCGGAAAAACAGGAAGTGCAACCCGACGCGGAAGGTTGCTGTGCGGCCCCAATTCGGATCGTAAAGCGCAATCGCCCGCTCGAGATGGGTCCGCGCCTCGACCCACTCGCCGAGAAAGAGCACAATATTACCGAGATTGGCGTGTCCATACGCCATCATCTCCAGGTCTTGCAGGCGCGCGGCCACGCCCAGCGCTTCCTCGCCCACCTCGCGCGCTGGCCGCAGCGTTCCCCGCACGGCGGAAGCCAGCGCCAGGCCGAACAAGGCCCAGAAATGCGCTTGCGTGTCCGCGGCGACATGCCGGCTGATTGCGAGCGCGCGGGCGGCAGCGCGCTCGGTCTCCGAGGATCCAAGTCCCTGGCTCATCTGTAAAGGAACGATCCGAGCGACTTGCAGCGCGAGTTCCCGTTCGTCGCGCCGCGTGCCTTCCGGCAGTGACTCGAGGATCGCGATGCCGCGGCCGAAATGCGCGGCGGCTTCGATATTGGCCGAGCGCGCGACCGCCCGCTCGCCCGCGCGCTGCCAGTATGCGACCGCCTGCTCGGTCAATCCCGCCTCGGCGAAATGCCGGGCGAGCAGTTCGGGCTGCGCCTCGATGATGTCGGGAAAGCCGGTTTCGAGGAGGCCGGCGATCTGCGCGTGAAGTTCCTGCCGTCGGCGGCGCAGCAGGCTCGCATAGGCGACATCGCGCACCAGCGCGTGCTTGAATAGAAATGTCGCCTCCGGTGGCGTGCCACGCCGAAACACTAGACCGGACGCGGTCAGCCGGTCGAGTGCGTCTGCCAGATCGGAATCGCCGCGTCCGTCAATCGCGGCCAGCAGCCCATACGAGAAATCGCGGCCGATCACCGCGCCGATCTGGGCGACCTCACGGGCCGCCGGGCCGAGCCGGTCG
>JBAQGU010000945.1:0-3682 GCA_049287975.1 Roseiarcus sp. | reverse complement strand
GTCGTGCCGAGCGGCGAAGCGTTCGATCGCCGCCGCCGCGGCGGCGGGCGAGGAGCCCGCGGCGCTGAGCAGATGGTGCGCTGTCAGGCGTTGCCGCCCGTGCTGCCCGTCGGCGACCAGGCCTCGGGTCAAAGCCGCCAGTTCCTGATAGGCGGCCTGCTCGGCCGCGGTGGCATCGACCCAGCGCGTCGAGGCGTGCCGACGCGGCAGTTTCAGCGCCACGACCGCCCTCGTATTGCGGATCATCGCGTCGCGCATGAGGTCGCGCAGCTTGTCCGAGTTCGCCGGTTGGCGCGGCTTGCCCGCGGTCATGTAAGCGGCGCGAAATTCCTTTTGCGTCTTGAAGATGCCGGGCTTCAGCAGCGTCAGCAGGTTGTAGAGCTCGATGAGATTGTTCTGCACCGGCGTGGCGGAGAGCAACAGCAGAAAACGCTTGGTCAGACTGTCGACCAGCTTGTAGCTCTGGCTGGCGCGGTCGCGCAGGTGGTGGGCTTCGTCGACGATCACGAGATCGAACGACTGTGCGAGCAGCCGGTCGGCATGCTCGCGCCGGCGCGCGAGCGCGAGCGAAGCGACGATCCGCGGCGCCGCCCAGAAGCGCTCGGGGTCCTCGCGAAGCAGCGGGTCGTGCGTGGTCACGGAGGGAATATCGAACTTGGTCTCCAATTCCTCGCGCCACTGTCCGACCAGGGAGGCGGGGACCAGCACCAACACGCGCTCGACCATGCCGCGCAGCAGATATTCCTTGAGCACCATGCCTGCCTCGACGGTCTTGCCGAGGCCCACCTCGTCCGCGAGCAGCACGCGGCCGCGAAACTGTTTCAACACCTTGCGCACCGTCTCGGTCTGGTGCCAGAAGGTCTCGATGCCCCTCAGATGCGGCACGCACAGCAGTTCGTCGAAGCCTTCGGCCAAGCCGAGCCGGGCGAGCCGCTCTCGCAAGGCGAACCAGCCGCCTTCGGCCTCGGCTCGGTCGGTCGCAACTGCGAGCATCGGCTGCAGGTTCGACTCGACGACCAGCGGAATATCGACGCGGATCTGCTCCAAAGCCGGTATCGCCGGCGCCGCCGGCGGCGGTTGGAATGGCGCCGGCGCGGGCGTGGGCGGTTTGGGCGCAGGGGGAATCTTCGAGCGCACAGGCGGCGGCGCGGGCTTGACCGGGGGCTTTCGGCCGCGAATCTCGGGCTTGCGGCCCATGATGGCGTCGATCGATTCGGCGAGCCAGCGCCGCCGCGCACGGCCCCCGGGAAAAGCGGACATGGCGTAGCGCCAATCCGTGAGACGGTGCTGCTCTAGCAGGGCTCGGGCGCCGATCCTGTTTTTCTGGCCCGCCAAAGCGAGAGCCGAGAGGAGATGATACGTTTCTCCCGCGAAATAACGCTTGGCGTAACGCTTGAGATAGAGGGTCGCCTTGTCCGCTCGACCGTCGAGCAAGGCCGCCGTAGCGGCGAGGGACAAGATAGCCGGATCGCCCGGGCAGGCTCGCTCCGCCTTTTCGGCCAGCTCCAGAAACCCGTGGGTCCGTGTCGGATCGGCGAAAGCCTCACTGAGCATATCGATCCAGACTTCCGGATCGGCCGACGACTCGTCGAACTGTAGCGACATCTGGCGGCGGGGTAATGACATGGGCGCCTTTGCGAATTTGCGACGGCCCCTCGTCGCGATTCGCCAAGGCTAGCCCAACCTCGCTGTGATTCGCTAGTGGCGCCGTTCTGCGTGACGCTAGCGTAGTTGCCGCGCCGCGCGAGGCGCTGTCAGACCGAGTGGACCGCATGTCGAAGCGCGTCTGAGCGAAGCAGGTTCCGTCACAATCGCCGCAGAAACCGATGGGGGATTCTCTGCGTCTGCCGCACCTGCCAAGCGCCCGGGAATGCCCGCTCCGCCCTGTCGGCCAGTTCCAGCATCTCGTCCGCGTGACGCTCACTTAATTCAATCGCCTTCGTCCCTGGATTCGTTTGTTCATTGCCGTCAAGCGCGCACCATGCGAGATTGAGCTTGCGGAATGAATGTGGGATCGCTGGGTATTTTGGCCTGCGAGATATACAATGCCTATAAGCACTATATGGGTTTCGTTCGATCTAGGAGTACGCGGCGATTACGAGGGCCTGTATGCTTGGCTTGACACACATCAAGCTAAGGAGTGCGGAGACTCGGTGGCTGTGATCAAATACAATCACGAGAACTCGTCGCCGCAACGGAATATCCAGCTGGCTAATAAGATCAAGAGCGACCTGAAGAAGGCCGTTTCAATCGATAAGCGAACGAGAATATATCTAATCTACAGAGACCCCGCCACTGGAAACAACAGAGGTGTGTTTTTATTTGGAGGTCGGCGAGCTCCGGTTTGGTCGGGTTACGCACCGAGTGAATCCGGAACAGCTGACATCGAAGATTGAGCGATGCCATCAATACTTGTAGACACGGGTGTTTGGATTGCGCTCTGCGACCCTAAGGATCAAACAGTTGCACGCGATGTAATCGAGGAACTTTATGATCGAATCCGTGCGCTTTCGATAATTGTCCCTTGGCCACTCGCTTACGAAACGATGAGGACACGACTTGTCAGGAATCATCCAGCGTTATTGAGATTCGAAGCCGTCCTCAAATTAAGTAGAATTGTACACCTGGATGACGCTCCTTATAGAGAGCCAGCGCTAAAGCTTTCTTTCGATTCGTCATTGCGGCGCAATAGGCCGCTGAGTATGGTCGATTGCATGATTCGGCTTCTGCTGGAAGATATTCAAACAAAGATTCCATACTTCGCGACATTCAATATTGCGGATTTTGCGGACGTCTGTACGAGGCGTCGAGTCGAGGTTTGGTCCCAGGTACGGTTTGGGACTTAGCTCAGAAACCGAAGAAGGGGGGACATTTAACGTCAGGCGCACGCCGGCCTCTTTGTCCAGCCAGCGATCTTCGGACGGCTCAAGATCGCATCCGGGCTCACGCCGTCGCCTTGTCGCGCCCTACGGCTGGATACCCGCTATCGCGGACATGGCACGTGTCGGCTCGGCTATTCCAGTTCCTACGCGCAACCGCACAGAGAACCGGCTGTCATCGGGAAGCAGCAACTATTTCCCGCCGTCGCCCAACTAAGGGAGCATCCGCCCTGTCGGCCAGTTCCACTGGCTTCCTTCATTTGGCGACATCCCCTCGCCAACTCCGCTTATGCGTCTTTACTGGCCCTCTCCCGGGCCCTAGGCGGCGCAATGGTCGCGCCTCCATCTGCGTGGAAGAAATTAGCTTTTCCGCACGGCAGGACCGATGGGCGGAGGGAAGCTGGAAGCGCGTCAGAACTTGTATTCGACCGCGCCACGAATGGTGTTCACGTTGAGCCAAATTTGCCGGTTGTCGGCGAGGCTTGCGGGCGCATATCCGTAATTGAAGTTATATTTGGTGAACTCGTCAAAGATATATTCGCCGCGGAGGATCCAGTTGGAAGTCAATGCGTACTCTACGCCGCCGCCGATGTTCCAACCGTTCAACCATCTGTTTTGGGAAAAGTTGAATGTGTTGGGTGCCGCGCACGTGGTGCAGGTGCCTGTGATCGACTCGTTTGTATTTGCGAATGTCCAGCCGCCGGCGATATACAGCAGCGTATTCGGCTGAACCGCGTAGCCCACGCGACCACGAAGTCGGCCTACGCCCGTGTCGCGGAATTTATCGGTCAGATTGAAAGCAT
>JBAQGU010000944.1:0-5310 GCA_049287975.1 Roseiarcus sp. | reverse complement strand
ACCTTGGAGATCTTATAGTCGGTCGGGAAGGTCATCGCCTCCTGAACGTAGCTCGGCGTCCAGCCCAGATCGGCGACGCGATTGGCGGCTTCGCCAATAGTGATGCCTTTCTGCGCAGTAATTTTGTTGAGCGTCAGACTTGCAGTCATTGTTTTCTCCTCCGTGTCAATTCGTCTTTCGGACCAAGGCGCGAATGTCTCGCGCTTTCGATCCGCATCGTCTCTCACTCACCCACTCCGCCGTCCTCCAAAAGGAATCCGCCTGTCGCGGCGGACCGACCCTCAATCCAGGCAAGGTCGCGGTATTCGTCAGTCGCTCATCGTGCTGTCCGGTTTGACGAGCGGCTTTCCTTCCGCAATGAAGCGCGCGGTCAGAACCAGCGCGCCCATCGTAAAGTCCTTGCCGTGCGCGGCGATCATGGCTTCGGCGACATGCGCCAGCTTGACAAAAAACTCGTCCTTCGATCGATCTTCCTCGCTCAACAAGCCGGCGCTTTGGACGATTGGTTTCCTCGCCGCGTTCATATGAGAAACCTCCGAGCCGCCGCCGCTCGATCGTCAAATTCGAGCAAGGACTTGTTGAGCCATTCGCGCTCGGCGACGAGACCGCGGTGCTCCTCCTCGAGGCGCGCCAGCCGTCGATCGATCTCGGCCAAGCGCTCGACCAGCGCGGGATCGTCGCCACGGAGCGATATCTCGCGAACGGCCCACGCGCGTTCGATCTCGACGCCGCCGTGGGCGCTATCGAACTTCAACTGCCTCATATTGTTATCGATCATCGCCTCGATCAACTTTTGCCTTGCGATCATGCTCTCGCGAGCGCTCGTCGTTCCTTCTGCCTCTTGCTCCGGTCGATCCGCTTTGCGCGAACCGTCGCCATCGTCGATCATGGAACCAGAACCGCTCGCCCGTTGATGCGACCGTGATGCAAATCGTGGAGGGCTTCGTTGGCGGCGCTGAGCTTGTACTCGCGCGTATGCAGCTTCACCAGGCCGCGATCGGCCAAAGCCATCAGTTCGACCAACTCGGCGTAGGTGCCCACGAGATTGCCGACGATCGTCTTTTCCGTCGTGATCATGTCGATGGTGGGAATGTCGATCTTGCCGCCGTATCCTACGATGTAATAATAACCGTCGTTGGCCGTCATCGCTAAACCCTTGGCGATCGCATCGCCTTCGCCGACGAAATCGATCACCGCCTCGGCGCCTCGCCCTCCGGTCTCGGCCAGCACCATCTCGACCTCGTTGCCGTCCGCCTTCACCAGATGATGCGCGCCACAGGCCTTCGCGAGTTCGAGCGACTTGTCGGCCTTATCGACGACGATGATCTCGGCGGCGCAGAGCGCGGCCAACACCTGAATGCCGATGTGGCCGAGCCCCCCGGCGCCGATCACCACGGCGAATTGGCCGGGCAGCAGATGGCGCGAGGCCTTCTTGGCGGCGCGGTAGGCGGTCAATCCCGCGTCCGTGTAGGGAGCGACGTCCTTGGGCGCCAGCGTCTTCGGCAGCTTGATCAGCGAACGCTGACCGCTCAGCAGATATTGCGCGTAGCCGCCGTTGGCGTTGATGCCTGGGAACGTGCTGTCCAACGCATGCATGTCGTTCCCGCGACGACAGGCCAGGCAATGGCCCGACGTCACCAGCGGATGACATATCACGCTGTCGCCAACCTTCACGCCCTCGACGCCGGGGCCGACCGCCTCGACCCAGCCCGCGTTCTCGTGTCCCATGATGTACGGCAGCTTCACATCGACCTTGCTGCGCCAGATGCCCTCGACGATATGGAGGTCGGTTCGGCAGACGCCCGCGCCGCCGATACGCACCACGACGTCGGTCGGACGCGTGATCTTCGGATCGGGCACTTCCTCGAATTTTACGAATTCCTTGGCGGTTAGCTTCTCGTCGAACGCGTGTAGCACGGCCGCTTTCATATTTCCGTCCCTCAGCATTCTTGTCTGTTCGCCGGCCGATTGGGCCATCTTCCGCCTGCAGTGGACGCAAGCCCCGTGCCAATTCGAAATACTGCCGAAACGCCTGAGATTGGCGGAGCCGTAGGTTCCGGCGCCGTTCCGATCGAGGTCAATTCCTGTCCACAAAAGTGTTCCGTGACGGAACAATCCCCAACCCAATGCGACTGCTTGGCATTTTTCACGATTCGGCTATCATGACGGCATCACGAAACCGGCCGCGCGGCGCGCGAGCGGTCACGCACGGCCGAGGAAACAGACGCTTTCGGCGTCGACGGAGGATGACGATGCTGGCCGTCAGAAGATCCGTAGAACGTGCCCGGGCCGCGCTCGAGAGCGAGGGCGTGCCGCCTGCGGATTTCCTCGCTCCAGACATCTATGACAGTTGGATGCGCTGTATCGCCTACGGGCTCGATTCGCGACATCCCCCCGATCCGGAAATCGTTCCCATGGCGGAGTTGCGGCAGGAGCACCAACGACATTCCTTCGTTCGCGGACTGGCTTTGGCCGAAATGCATTCGCTGCATTTGCAGATCGCCGGGACCAACTTCATGATCGCCTTCGCCTCGCCTGAAGGCCTGTTGCTCGACGTGGTGTCCGACAACAGCTTCAAGACGATGTCGGACGCCGCGAGCATCCGGCCCGGCGCCGTCTGGAAGGAGTCGGTTTGCGGCACCAACGGACTCGGCAGCGTCGCGCATCTCAAACGCGCCCTCACGGTGCACGGCGCCGAGCATTTCTTCCCGCGCTACAACAATCTCACCTGTACGGCGGTCCCCGTGTTCGCGCCCGACGGCGAGCTCTGCGGCATTCTCGACGCGTCGTCGGACTGCCTGTCCCGGCAAGCGCATACCCGAGCGCTGGTCGGCATGGCGGCCACCCAAGTCGAAAATGGGTTGTTTCGCGAACAGCACCGCGCGAGCATCATCATCACCTTCCACAATCGCGGGGAATATTTGCATACGCTGAGCGCTGGATTGCTCGCTACGGACCCCGACGGATGCATCTTGGCGGCGAACAGAGCCGCGCAAACCCTGTTGCACGGATTGCCGATCTCCCCAGGCAAACGTTTCGGCGACGTCTTCCGCACCCGTTTCAGTTCGTTCCTCGAGGAGGGAAGGCGGCACGAGCGGCAGAAGCTTCAGGACGAGGTCGGCAGCCATTTCATCGCATCGATAGAAAATCCCCGCCAGTTTCCGTTCGCTCAGACGCTCTCGAAGCCAAAACCCGCGCCGAGCGCGGTACCCCCCGCATTCGTCTCGGCGGACCCCAAGATCGCAGAAATCGTACGACGGGTCGGGGCGGCGGCGACGCGGAAGATGCCGATACTGATCCGCGGCGAAACAGGAACCGGAAAGGAGCAGCTCGCGCGTTACGCCCATGCCGCCAGCCGCCGGTCGGGCGCATTCGTCCCGGTCAACTGCGCAGCGCTGCCGGAAAGCCTGATTGAAGCGGAATTGTTCGGCTACACGGAGGGCGCGTTCACGGGCGCGAGGAAGGGCGGATCGGTGGGGCTCTTTCGGGAGGCCGACGGTGGGACGCTGTTCCTGGATGAGATCGGCGACATGCCGGTCGCGCTTCAGGCGGTCCTCCTCAGATTCCTGGACGACTGGACCATTCGTCCCGTGGGAGGGGGATCCAGAGTCGTGGACGTGCTGCTGGTGTCGGCGACGAACTCCAACCTCGGCGATTCGATCGCCAAAGGTCGTTTCCGTTCCGACCTGCTGTTTCGACTCAACACCCTGGAAGTGACGCTACAGCGACTGCGAGAGCGCATCGACTTCCCGGAAATCGCTCGTCACCTGTTGCGAACGATCGATCCCGAAATTCGCCTGACGGAACGCGCGATCGACCGATTGGCTCGTCAGGAGTGGCAAGGGAACATTCGGGAATTGCGCAGCGTTCTCGCGCGATTGACGCTGAGCGACTGCGCAGGAGTCATCGACGACGACGCCGTCGCGGAAGTTCTGGGAAGCGCCGGCTTCGCTGAACGACCGCCCGCCACTCCTGGGATCGGAGAGGCCGGGGCCAATCTTCATGAACTGCAGCGCGCCCGGGTGCTTGCCGCCTATTCCGAAGCCGGGAACAACATCAGCAAGACCGCTCGTCGGCTCGGCGTATCGCGGAACATGATTTATCGCGCGTTGCAGGGCCGCCAGAAGTGAGCCTCGCGCCCTTCGCGTCCCCTTTGCTCCTCTTTCGAGGGATGTCCGATGTTTGAACCCCAGAACGATCTCGAGGCGCTCATGCAGGCGGCGGTCAGGGACTCTCATCGCATTGCCGCTTTTTACAAGACCTTGCTCAAGACCGAAATCTATATCCTTACTCCCGAGGCGCCGATGAAATCGGGGCAGCGCCGCTCGATAAAGTTCCGGGAGAAGCTCAACATTGCGACCGTCGAGTTCCAAGGATTGCGATGGCACCCTGCTTTCACCTCCAAGAGCCGGATCTCGGATTACATCAAAGAGCCCGAGGTATGCCTCGGCGCAGTCGCCAAAAATCTGTTTGAAATGCTGCCGGGTTCGAATTTTTGGCTGAATCCGCTGAGCGAATGCCAGAAGCCGATGCCTGCGTCCGAAGTGGCTCTGCTGATGAGCGGCAAAATATTCGAACTCGTCAAAGCCGCGGGCTGAATCTGCCTGCGATCGACGCGTCGGCGGACGTCAAATCGCTCGAGGAGGAGTGGCGACGCGGCCGCGGATGAGCGGCAGGCCGGTCAAGGTGAGCGCCGCGCGCTCAATATTCGTCGGCGAGCATGATCGTCAGGACGCGCGTCGTCGCCGCGGGATCGGCCGGATCGGGGGAGCCCATCTCGGTCGCGCGGTCGTAGTAGTCGATCTTCCGAAAGCAGCGGAGGGCGCCTTCGTCGATCGAGCCGAAGTCATGTTCGCCGTGTGGGTCGTTTGTCCTCGGAGAAGGCGTCGAAGGCGCGGACCTTTTGTAAAAGCGAACGACGCTGTTCGGCGGGCATGGCCTCGACGCCGGCGGTGATCACGACGGCCCCGCCCACGAAGGTTCGGCGAACGGCGTCGTTCAGAGCGCGGATGACTTCTCTGCCGGGCCGCAGAATCCGACCTCGGCGGGTCGCCTGGCGGAGACGGAGTCCGCCAAACTATCAGTTTCGGATGTTCGCAGTCGTCCGGATTTTCGCTGTTTTCATTGCAGTTTTTGGTGGTCTTGTCTTTCCTTGTTCGCCGTTGTCCGCTATAATCCGCGTCGAATGGTGGGGAACAGGGTGGGGAAGGCGATGGGGAAGGAAGTTCGAAAGCTGAGCGCGCGCGGCGCTGCTACCGTGACAGAACCCGGCCGTCATTCGGACGGCGCCGGCCTCTATCTCAATGTCAC
>JBAQGU010000943.1:0-7343 GCA_049287975.1 Roseiarcus sp. | reverse complement strand
GCCCGAGCCGCCGCGTCGGCGAGCCAGCCAGCGCCACGGATCGGCCGGCCGCTCGAGCCGCGTTTCCGGATGCGGGACCGCGACTTCGCAGCAGAGGTCGGCGAAAATCAGCGGGTCTTTCAGGCGGGAGACTATCGACGCGGGATTGCCGATCAGCCGCCATCGCTTCGCCATCGCCTCGATGAGCGCGGGGCGATCCTCGAAGCCGGAGCCGTAGACGACGCCCGCGAGGGTTCGCCCTTCTGCCAGCCGTTCGCACGCGGCCATCAGGGAATGGAATTGGAATCCGCGGACCACGCCGTCCTCCAGACGGACGCATGACTCGGCGACCTCGCGGGTATCGTCGTCGGCGAAAAAATCGACGGCCAGAGGCGCATACCCCGCGCGGCGCGCCGACGCGGCGAGCGCGCGCCCGGAGGCCGCCGCGATCAGGACGGCTGCCGGCTCAACCATGGAACTCGCGCGCCAGCGCGAAAGCGTCGCGAAAGTCGAAACGCACGACTTGGGTAGCCGCGATCATGCGCTGAAACAGTCCCGATTCCGTCTTGTATTTCGTGTCGCCGAGCGCGAGCGGGCCGATGCCGAGCGCCGAGGAGGAGCCGATCGGCTCCCCCATCGCGAAAGCGTCGAGACCCTCGATTCCCGACGGCGGAACGGCGTTGGCGTCGGCGGCGACGAGGAGTTCGGCGGCGGCGGCGATTTGCGCCGACGTCAGAACTCGAACTCCCGCCCGCCCTGCGCAGACGATCGCCTGCGCTCCCTTGACCAGGGCGGACTTCTTGTCTTCGCTGGAGCCGTCGGCGACCTGAACGTCGACGCCGAAGCGCGCCTTGATTTGCGCGGCGGCGTTCGTCACGCGCTCGAGCCCGTCGTACCCGACCAGCGTCGCTCGCGCTCCCTCCAGGGCCGCGATCACAGCCGCCGAAAAGCCGACGACGCCCGTCGCGCCAAAGACGAGTAGCCTGAGATCATTCAGCTCGCGCCCATGCCGGGTCTTCAGCACTTTCTCTACGCTCGCCATCATCGCCGCGGCGGTGGTGAAGGAACCCGCGGGGTCGGCGAACAGCGAGGCGCCGAACGGCGGCGTCTGGGCGTTCTTGGCCGCCTCGAGCATGTCGAGCGCCAGAATCGCGTCCCTGCCGCCGATGAAGACGCCCGTTCGCGGGCCGCGCGACGGCGGCCGCGAAAAGATCGCGTCCTGCACCAGACCCGCTACTTTCCCCAACCCCACCGATGTATAGGGGACGACGGCGTCGTATCCCGCGTCGAGCGCCATGTTGACATCGAACGGGCTGATGTTCTCGAGCGGCGTCAGCATGTGCAGGATGTTCTTGTGCGCCACCGTCCTCTCCCTTGTCGCGGCCTCGAGCGGTCTCTTCCTAAGCGTCCGGCGGATCCAAGTCGGTGATTTCCGCGCCGTGATTGAGCCCGGAAACCACGCGGATGTCCAGAGCCCGCGCGCTCGCGCATCGGCGCGCCGCATCCGCGAGGCGTTCCGCCGAGCTGGCGTCCGAGGCGAAAGCGAAGCCCGTCGGACCCCACGAGCTCTGGCCGACGCCGTGGGCGCCTTGTTCCGCTAGGCCATCCAGAACCGCCGCGACATCGGGGCTCGCGAACCGACGGCCGCCCTGCGCCGGCGCGAAATAGTCGCCCAGCAACCGCTGGATTCGCGTGAGGGCCGCCCCAAATCCGGCGATGTCGCCTTCCGCGATCGAAGGCAGCGCCCCCATCAGCGCGAGACGGCAAATCTCCCCCGCCTCCCCCGATCCCATCGGACCGAGTCGCCCAAAAGCCCCGCGCTCCGTTTCCCCCGAAAGGCCTTCGCGGGCCGGTTCGAGGAGGAGGATGACCCTCCAAGCCTCGGGAAAGCGCATCCGGCTGACGATCGGCGGCGCGACGCTCGTCGGCGCCCGCCCACCATCGACGACGAGTCCGCCCGTCTCGAACAAACCAATGCCGACGCCGGAGCGTGCGCCGCGATCCAACAACCTCGCGTCGCCGGGCAGGTCCGGCGCGCGGCCATGCAACCGGCGTAGCGCGGCGGCGACGCCGAGCGCGAGTTGGGTTCCAGATCCGAGGCCGGCGTGCGGCGGGATCGCCTCGTCGATCGTCAGATGATAGGCGCCCTCGAGACCTTCGCGCTGCTGCATCTTCGAGAGGTATCGGCTCGCGCGTTCTCTTTCGACGCCATCGACCCGGGCCGCGCTGGCGCGACGCAATGTGAGGCGTCCGCGCGGCTCGCTGATCGAAAGACCCAGGCTGCCGAATCGTCGTCCGAATTCGCCGTTGAGGTCGAGGAAGCCGAGGTGCAGACGAGCCGACACCGTGACCGCCACGCCGGCCTGCGCGCCGCATTGAACTTTCTGCATGCAACTCCTCGCGTGGCCTCCCTTCTGGTCGGCTCGGATTCCTTCAGCACGACGTTGGCAGCGCGCATCAGGTGTGAAGACGTGGCGCCGGCGCCGATCTCCGCCGGGCTGCGCAACGACCATGGCGCGATCAGCATCCCCATTGTTTCGAACGACCCCGACGCTATTGTGGCGCCGACATCTCGGAAGTGATGGACCACGTCCGCCGCTTTCGCTTTTTCGGCTGCCCGCAGTCACGCCGCGGGGCGCTGAACTATGGTAATAGGGGTTACAAACCAACATGCCACGCGAGTCCGCCGGGTTTCATATTCGTAGCGTGAGCTTCTCTCCTCCCTGCACGAAGCGCATCCGGCTGGACTGTTGCGAATAGGGGGATCGCGCAGCCGAACGATCCCTTCCCGAGAAGGAGGCGATAGTATGAATGGAGCCGAACTGCTAGTTTCCGCGCTGGAGAACGAGGGCGTGACGCAGATCTTCGGGCTGCCCGGAGAAGAGAACCTTGCGATGGTCGAGGGGCTGCGTCGCTCGTCGATCGAGCTGGTGGTGACCCGCCACGAACAGGCGGCTGCCTTCATGGCGGCGACCCATGGCCGGCTCACCGGGAGGCCCGGCGTGTGCTTGACGACGCTGGGCCCCGGCGCTCTCAACCTGACGAACGGCGCCGCCTACGCTCTCCTGGGAGCCATGCCGATGGTCATGATCACCGGCCAGAAGGGGGTCCTGAGCCGCAAGCAGGCGCGCTTTCAGGTGGTGGATATCGTCGCGACCATGACGCCGTTGACCAAGATGGCCCGCCAGATCATCAGTCCCGTGACGATCCCCGCGTTGGTGCGGGAAGCGTTCAGGATCGCGCAGCAGGAGCGGCCGGGACCGGTGCATCTCGAACTGCCCGAGGACATCGCGGCGGAGCCGGCGCCGGATGTACCCTTGATTTCGCCGCACCCGATCGAGATGCCGATCGCTCACCCTGCGGCGCTCGATCGGGCGACGGCGATGATCGGCACAGCCGAGCGACCGCTCATCATGCTCGGCGCGGCGGCGAACCGGCCGCGCCTCTCGGACGCCTTGTCCGATTTCGTGCGGCGCCTGCAAATCCCGTTCTTCAATACGCAGATGGGAAAGGGTTCCGTCGCCGGCGGGTCCGAGCTCTACATGGGAACTGCCGCGCTCTCGGAGCGCGACTACGTGCACGACGCTATCGACCGAGCCGATCTGATCATTGCAATCGGCCACGACACGGTCGAGAAACCGCCCTTTTTCATGGGGCCCAAGGGGCCCACCGTACTGCATGTGGGATATCTGCCGGCGACCGTCGAGGAAGTGTTCTTCCCGCATGTCGAGCTCATCGGCGATGTCGGCCCCAGCCTCCAGCTGCTCGCTCAGCGCCTCGAGGGCAAGCTGCCGAATGCGGGCGCGCTGCTGCCCTTGCGCGAAGGAATCCTCGAGCACATCGCCGCGCGCGCGGAAGAAAGCCGCTATCCATTGACGCCGCAGCGCATCGTGCACGATGTGCGCCGGGCGATGCCGGAGGACGGCATCGTCTGCCTCGACAACGGCATGTACAAGATCTGGTTCGCGCGCAACTATCGCACGCATGTCGCGAACACGTTACTGCTCGATAATGCGCTCGCGACCATGGGCGCCGGTCTGCCATCGGCCATCATGGCTGCAATGCTCCACCCGGACCGCCGCGTCCTCGCCGTGTGCGGCGACGGTGGATTCATGATGAACGCGCAGGAGCTGGAAACGGCGCACCGCCTTCAGCTCAGTCTCGTCGTGCTGATACTGGAAGACGACGCTTTCGGGATGATCCGCTGGAAGCAGGAAGCGGACGGCTATCCCGATTTCGGTATGACCTTCGGCAATCCAGATTTCGTGACCTTCGCCAAGGCTCACCACATGGAGGGCAGCCGGGTCGAAGGCGTCGACGGCCTCGCGCCTGCGCTCGAAGCCGCCTTTGCCCGCGGCGGCGTCCATATCGTCGTAGCGCCCGTGGATTATTCGGAGAACCGCCGGGTCCTCATCGACGAGCTCAGCGCCCATGCGGTATAACCGTGCCGGGCATCGAACGCGCGCAGCGACAGCGGGCGAATCTTCATGACCTCGGGGACTTCGCCGACGCGGTCCCAGGTCGCCGCCCTCGTGCACGAAAATCGCATGCGTGGCGCGATGGGGCGTGTTCCCGGGTTGGCAGACATGATTCAGCAAATGCACGCGTTCGCCGATTTCGACGTCGCATAGAGATGACGAAAGGGCTCTGGCGACAGGCCTGAAATGCGAAAATTCATGATATCCTCATTGAGATCGGAGGGTCGCTAATGCGCGGCGCGGAGCCTCGCAGCCACCCGTTTCCGCTGTTTGGGAGGCGATGGCGATGAATTCACCCCTCGACTTCGAGTGCACACGCGGAGCCCGTCGGAGATCCCGTCTCGAGCGGCTTCGGCCTGCCGCGGCTGCGCTGCTGGCGGGCGCGGCTCTCTCGGCAAGGCCGGCGATGGCGGGCCTGGACCATTGGCGAAACGTGCCCGAAGCCATAGACGCGCCGGGTGAGACCCTGCTGCTCGAAGTCCACGCCGAAGGCGCGCAGATCTACGAATGCAAGGCCGACGCGGAAGGC
Organism: Roseiarcus sp.; assembly: GCA_049287975.1. Lineage (GTDB taxonomy): Bacteria > Pseudomonadota > Alphaproteobacteria > Rhizobiales > Beijerinckiaceae > Roseiarcus. Next base: position 2,357 of record JBAQGU010000943.1, on the reverse strand, counting down.
GGCCTCGCCTGGGTCCTCCGCGAGCCGATCGCCAGCCTCTTTCTGGACGACAAGACGGTCGGCCGCCACTATGCCGGTCCGCGATGGGAGTTTTCGGACGGTGGTTCGGTCTTCGGCAAGGTCGTGGCCAAGTCGCCGGGCGACGGCCCGGCGGACATTCCGTGGCTCAAGCTCGCCGCCTCGGACATTGGTCGAGGGGCGCTGGCGGGCGTCACGACGATTCAACGCATCAATACGCGCGGCGTCGCCCTCGACGGAAATTGCGAGACCGCGGGGAGGTTTCGGAGCGTGCCCTATTCCGCGGACTATGTGTTCCTGAAAAAGTGATGGGATTTCCGCGGATCGCGAAAGAATTTCGGGCGTAGGCAGCGAGCCGCTGCGACTCGAAACCCCCTCTCCCGCCAAAGCCCGTCGAAAGAAGGGCGTCTTTCAACGCCGCCCCCTTCTCCCTCGAGCGGGGAGAAGGGATCGCCCTTCCCGATCGCCCCGTACGACCGCCGACTTCGCCTTGCCGCGGAAGGAATTGAACGGCAGATTGCGGATCAGGCAATCGCCGATCGCCGAATAGCTTTCAGAGACGCCGCTGGACGGCCCAATAGCGAGGGAACTCAGATGCCGCGGAACGCCCCCGCCGAGCCGGAGTTACATCTCCCGCTCGCGACTTTCGACGGCGTTCTGGGCCGCCGGATCATCGAGACCCATATCTGGGCCGTGCGCCAGGGGCTGCGCGGCGCGACGGCCTACGATCTGTTCGACGGCTATTGCCAGCGCCTGGTCTCGAGCGGCATGCCGCTGTGGCGCGCCCATGCGGCGATGGAAACGCTTCATCCGCAGTGGGAGGGCTACGGTTATATCTGGCGGCGCGATCTCAACGCGATTCAGCCGGAACGCTACGACCGCGTAGGCGACGATGCCGATTGGCTCGCGAGCCCGCTCTACGCTCTCGTCCGGCGGGCGCGCGGCGGCGAGGACGATCCCTGGATGCGCCGGCGTTTCGAGGTGGACACAGAGCCTCTCGAGTTTCCGGTCTTCACGACTTTCGTTGCCGAAGGCGCGACGGACTATTTTGCGCAACTCTTCGCTTTCGGGGGAGACGGGGACCGCTCCCACGGGAGCGGGATCGTCTACTCCTTCGTCACCGATCGGATCGGCGGTTTCGCCGACGATGACGAGACGCTTTTGCAAGCGACGCTGCCGGCGCTGTCGCTGGCGATGAAAGCGGATGCGGGGCACGTCATCGCGTCGGGGTTGCTGGGAGCGTATCTCGGCGAGGATGCGGGACGGCGGGTCCATGCCGGCGCTATCCAGCGCGGCTCCGTCAGCAGCCTCGGCGCCGTGCTGTGGTACGCCGACATTCGCGGCTTCACGTCGACTTCCGACGCCGCGCCGGGGCCTGTCATCGTGGAAATGCTCAACGACGTTTTCGAGACGATGACGGCCGCGCTGCGATCACGCGGCGGCCAGGTGCTCAAGTTCATCGGCGACGGCATGCTCGCGACCTTCTCCTTCGAAGAAGCGGAAGCGTCGGAGACCTGTCGGCGCGCGCTCGACGCGGCGGCGGAGGCGGTCAGGGAACTGGCTGTCCTCAACGGTCTGCGCTCGGCGGCGGGAGCGCCGGCCGTCTCGGTCGATATCGCTCTCCATGTCGGGGAAGTTTTGTACGGTAACGTGGGCGCGACCGATCGTCTGGACTTCACGGTCATCGGACCCGCGGTCAACGAGGTCGCCCGGATCGAAGCCCTGTGTGAACCGTTGGATCGTTCGATCCTGGTCTCTGCGGAGTTCGTCGCCGCGATCGCGGAAGGCGACAGCCGACTGGTATCGCTCGGTCCCCACTCGCTGCGCGGCGTCAAGCGGGAAAAGGAGGTATTCGCACTGGATTTGTAAATTTCTGTGCACGCCTGTGTGCGCGGTCATGACCGCGTGGGCTCCGCGGGATGCTCGGAAAACGAAGCGCTCTGCTCGTCAGGGCCGAGCGGTCTGCGCCAAGAATGGCGACGCGAGCAAATCGCCAAAGGGAGAGAGGGGTTTGGTCACTGGCGGGGGCCCGACGACGCCCGCCAATACGATCTTGGCGTTACCGAACGCCGGCGGTGCGGCCAGCGCCGGGGGTTCGACGACGCGCGCGGCGACGGTCACGCCTTTGTCCGGGGCCTGAGGGCGCTCGACGACGCGTGTAGCGACAACGACGCCTTTGTCCGGCGCCTTTCGACGCTCGACGACGCGCGTGGCAGTAGTCGCGCCTTTGTACGGCGCCGTTCGATGCTCGACGACGCGCGCAGCGACGGTGACGCCCTCGTCGGGCGCCGAGGGCTGGGCCGCCAAGGAGACTCCGACATGGGCGGGCTGGGCAGCGG
>JBAQGU010000942.1:0-8099 GCA_049287975.1 Roseiarcus sp. | reverse complement strand
GGTCGACCCGTTCGGCAATCGTTTGGTCGCGGGCGACTCGCCCAAGCCCGATCAAGGCCGCGTCAGTTTTCTCGTCGAAGTCAGCGACCCCTCGGAGGCCCCCGACTTTGCTTACAGCTCGAACGGCGTCCGGGTGTCGGATTTTTATACGCCGAACTATTTCGATCCCGTGAGAGCCGCCGGCGTGCGGTATTCCTACACGGGCGCCATCACCTCGCCTCGACAGGTGCTCAAAGGCGGCTATCTGTCCTGGCAGGATTCCGTGTCGAACTCCTGGTGGCAGGAAACCTGGTTCGACGGGGACGAACCCGCCATTCGCGAAATCGGACCCATCAACCAGCGCGCCAACGGCAACGTGCGCGCGGTCATCGACCGAAGCACGATGCCGCATACCCTGAAGACCCTCGCCGGTGTGCGGCAGAACGCCGGCGTCGCGGGGCTGACGAGCGCCGTCCTGTCGAAGTCGACGACCGCCTATGCCGCGATGTTGCGGGAGCGTATGGCGGAGATCCTCGGAAGGCAGAGCACGGAACCGCACCGCGCCGAGGTCGCGGGAATTCGCGCCGCGCCGTCCGTTCGGTAGGTATTCGAAGCCGCGAAGAGGTCCACGGTCGGCTCGCGGCTTCGGCATGATCCAATTCGCGTCTGACTGCAACGTGACCAGGGGTGTGCCATGAGCCAAAGGGGCTGGAGACGGCGGGAGACATGCGCGAGTCCGTCGGCGTGATGCAGCGGCGTGACAGCGGAAATACGCGGACCGGGACGGCGCGCGTCGCGATCGCCATATCCGGCGCTCCGTCGACCGCGTGATCCCAATGGCTGGCGCAGGAAAACCGGGGCGAGCGCCTTCGAGAAAAACACGGCGCGAGCCGCCCGGCGACTCGGCGACCGCCGATCGAACGAAGGTTTCCGATTCTTTGTTGTTGACGGAGGAAGCTGTGATCAATGTCACTTTCGATCAAATTCATTCGCTTGCGCCGAATCCAGCGCCGCAATATAGAGACGCCCTCCAGGCGCACAATATCTCGCAAGTACTACGAAAGTACGAAATTTCCAATGCGGCCTTGCGAGTATGTCATTTCTTTGCGCAAGTATTGACCCAGACGGGCGCGTTGACGGCGCTGACCGAGAATCTCAACTATTCGGCCGAAGACCTGATGAGAATTTGGCCGTTGCGGTTTCCAAGCCTGGCGTCCGCGGAGCCCTATGCGCACGACCAGGTGAAGTTGGGAAACTACCTTTACGAAGAGCGCATGGGCAATACGAATCCCGGCGATGGCTTCCTGTTCAGGGGACGCGGTCTCTTGCAGATCACAGGGCGTTCCGCATATACGCATTTTGGTCAGCAACTCAATTTCGACCTCGCGGGCGATCCTGACCAAGCTTTTGACCCGACTCATTGCCTCGAAGTGGCGGCGGCGGAGTGGGCCGTCAGCGGCTCGGGCGGCAAGTCGTGCAACGCGCTCGCCGACGACGACAACCTCGAAGGCGTGGCGCGCGCGATGGACGGGGCGCTGACGGGTTTCGAGGAGCGCCGCTCATGGCTGGCGAAAACCAAGTCGGTTTGGCTGTCGACGCCGCAACCGGCCAGCCGGGCGATTGCGAACATGGGCGTGGGCGATGCTGCCCCTGCCCCGCTCGCGTTCGCCCCAGCCGCCGCGCCCGCTCCGGCGCCGAGGCGCGCCGCCGCATTCGATCCTGAGCAGGCGACGCTCCTCGGCCAGTTCGTCGAGGCGGCTTATTCGATGTTCGATGCGGACCCGACCAACCTGACCCCGCCGGCGCCGCCGGACTTTCCCGCGGGCTTCCGTCTCGCCGCCTCGATTCAGATGCAAGACTTCGTGCTGTTCAGCACGGGTCCGGTCTTCTACGGATTCGTCGCGCAGAGCACGACGCATCCCAACCAATTCGTGCTCGCCTTTCGCGGCACCTCCGGTTGGACCGAATGGTGGGACGACGCCAACGCAGGGATCAGGGTTCCTTTCAGGGTCCCCGGATGCGGCTGGATCGGCGCCGGCTTTGCGCGCATCTACGACACGATCGAAGTCGTGGAATATCCCGTCAGTGCATTGGCCGCATCCGCATCGGCGCGATCGCTGAAGTCGGTGGGAAGCCTTTCGCGGCAGGTCGCCACGTTGGTCGCGCGTCACGCTCCCGCCGCTGGTCCGACGGCCTTCGCGGCGTCCGCGGCGGTCTCGGTCGCGGGTCACAGCCTCGGCTCCGCGCTCGCTACCCTCTACGTCATGGAAAACGCGAAGACCGATCAGCTCGAGAATCCGCTCGTTTACACTTTCGCTTCGCCGCGCGTGGGCGATGCATCGTTCGCCGCGGCGTTCAACGGACTCGGGCTCACTTCGTGGCGGGTCGCCAACGCGCCGGATCTCGTGCCGAACCTGCCCCCGGAATTGCTAGGATTCACGCACGTGGATACGTTGTACCCGGTTACCTCGACGGGGAAGGTGAAGTCTTCGCCAGGGTGCTGGCACGCGTTGGCGACCCACCTGAGCCTGATAGATCCAGCGCTACAACCGAGTGTGGACTGCCGCCTGGCGCCGCTGGCTGCTGCTGCGCCAGCCGCGGCGGCGCCACTGAGAACCGCGCCCTTCGTCGGACAGCCGACCGCCGCGGCAAACCTCACGACGCACAGGTCGATAAAGGCCGGACCGGTCACGATCAACTTGACGATCGAAGGCGGCGAAGAAGTGTGATGCGCTCGGCGGAGAGTGCACCGTGAAAAGCGCGAGGTTAATTCACTTGTTGATTCAGTGTAATTGCAGATCGCCCGCGTCGGCCAGCCGAGGGAGAGGAAAATTTACCTCCCCGCAAGGCCTTGAAAAGTCACGAAACCAAAAAATCCTCGGCCCCTCTCCGGCGAGTGATGCGAGGGGCTCTTGCCGCTCAGGCAGCCGACATCCCGACCGGGCCGGGGCGGCGAGGCTGCGAGGCGATCTTTTCGCTCGGGACCTCGACGTCGATCTCCAGCGTCGAGACCGAGCCGGCGCGCTCCAGCTTCACCGACAGCTTTTCGGGATCGAATTCGATATGGCGCGCGATCGTGGCGAGCAACTCGTCGCGCAGGATCGCGAGCAGATTGCTCGAGCCCACCGAAATCCGCTCGTGCGCGAGCAGGATCTGGAGGCGCTCGCGCGCCACCGGCGCCGTACCGCGAGACTTCAGAAATCCAAACAGGCTCATGCCGCCGCCCTCCGGCCGAATACGCGGGTCAAAAGTGTCTTCTTCGCGTCCGGCATTGCGATCGGCACGCTCTCGCCGGCGAGGCGGCGGGCCGCGTCGCGATAGGCGCGTCCGGCGACGCTCGCCGCACTGTTGATCGTCACCGGGGCGCCGAGATTGGAAGCGCGCAGAATGTCCGTGCTCTCGGGAATGATCCCGAGCAGCGGGATGGCGAGGATGTCGAGCACGTCGGCGACGCTGAGCATCTCGCCCCGGCTGCATCGGGCGTGGTCGTAGCGTGTGAGCAGCAATTGCTTGTCCATGCGCTCTCCGCGCTCGGCGCAGCGCGTCTTCGAATCGAGCAGGCCTACTATGCGGTCGGAGTCGCGCACGGACGAGACTTCCGGATTGGTCACGACGACAGCCTTGTCTGCGAATCGCATCGCCAGCAGGGCGCCGCGTTCGATGCCCGCCGGGCTGTCGCAGATCACCCAATCGAAGCCGGCGCGCAATTCATTGATGACCCGCTCGACGCCCTCGTCGGTCAGTGCGTCCTTGTCACGGGTCTGCGAGGCGGCCAACAGGTGCAATGTGTCGATGCGCTTGTCGCGGATCAGCGCCTGCTTCAGCTTGGCGTCGCCTTGAGCCACGTTGATGAGGTCGTATACGACCCGCCGCTCCGCGCCCAATACGAGGTCGAGATTGCGCAGTCCGACGTCGAAGTCGACGACGCAGACGCGCTGGCCGGTCTGCGCCAGCGCGGCGCCGATCGAGGCGGTCGATGTGGTTTTGCCCACGCCGCCTTTTCCGGAGGTCACTACGATCACCTTGCTCATGTTCATCCCTTCGGAGGCTCAGTTCAGAATTCGAATCTCGAGTTTGTCGTCGACCAGACTGGCGTCGATGCTGCGACCCTCGAATTTGGGGTCCATGCCTTCGGCGGTGAGATAGGAGCCGCCGATGCAGATCAGCTCGGCTCGCGCTTCCTTGCAGAAGATGCGCGCTCCGGGCGCCCCCGAGACGCCGGCGATCACGCGACCCTGCAGCGCGCCATAGATATGGACCGATCCGCCGGCGACGATCTCGGCGCCCGATGCGACCCGGCCGATTACCGTCACATCGCCTTCGGGATGCAGGATCGACTGGCCGGAGCGAACGTTGGCGTCGATGATCAGCGAGGTCGTGATTGGCGTCTTCTTCGAGCCGGCGGCCGGGGTCGCGTCGTCCTCCGCCACGGCCAGCGCGCCCGCCGGCCGCCCGCCGGTCACCCGTGGCGGAAGTTCGGGCCCGACCAGAGCGCGGCTAGGGTTCTCTACCGCCATGACGCGGATGTGGCGTAGGGCGAGAGCACTCAGCAGTTCTCGATATTCCTCGAGGCCGATCTTGAGCCCGGCCATTTCGAGGATCACCGGCTTCGAGGCGAAGAAAGCAGGCGAACGCGCTAGCCAGGCGTCGAGCGCGGCCAGCCATTCGGAGACAGGTCGAGTCGGCTCCAGGACGAAGGCCAGGAGCGAGCGGGCTTTGAAACTCATGGTCTGGAGGGGGCTCACATGCGCGGTCATGAAACCGGTCCGTTGGCGTTTCATTAACTATGTAAGGCGCCAACAGTTAATGAAGTGCTAACAATCGCGTCCCAGCCACGCTCTCCGTCTCGCGAGCAAAGCGAAGCGACCCCGACGCGGCGCTCAACGGGGCGCGCGCGTTCGACCCGCAGCTTCGCGTCCTCCGGCAGAAGCCCGCTCTTGGCCCGGGGTCGGCGGCGGCGTTCTCGGACGCGGAGACATAGGCCGAGCCCATTTTGGCGACTATTTCCGCGACGTCGCCGTCGTCAATGATTGTCCCTCGGTGTGCCCGCTGTCTGTGCGAGCCGCTGGTACTTCACCGCCGGCTTCAGCACCATGCCCTCGTCGAACTGCGCGACCATGTCCCGCTGGATTTGTTGCCATGGCGTCTGGCTCGCCGGAAATGCGAACGGGTGCTTCTGGAGCGCCGCGCGGCGCTCGTGGAGTTCCCCGTCCGAGAGCATGATGTTGGCTGTCCTCTTTTTCAGATCGATGCGTACCCGGTCACCCGTCTTCAGCAACGCGAGGCCGCCGCCCGCCGCCGCCTCCGGCGAGGCGTTGAGAATCGAGGGCGAGCCCGAAGTGCCGGATTGGCGGCCGTCGCCGATGCAGGGCAACGCGTTGACGCCCTTCTTCAACAGTGCGGCGGGCGGCTGCATGTTCACAACCTCGGCGCCGCCGGGATAGCCGATCGGTCCTGTCCCGCGAATGAACAGGATGCAATGCTCGTCGATCTTCAATTCGGGATCGTCGATGCGGTGGTGATAGTCCTCCGGCCCCTCGAACACGATCGCGCGGCCCTCGAATGCCTCGGGGTCTTTCGGGTTGGAGAGGAAGCGCTCGCGGAACTCAGCGTCGATCACGCTCGTCTTCATCACGGCGTCGTCGAACAGATTGCCGCGCAGCACGATGAAGCCCGCGTCCTCTTTCATCGGCTTGTCGATGGCATAGATCACGTCGTAATCGTCGACTTTCGCATTTCTGCAATTCTCGCCGATCGTCTTGCCGTTCACGGTGAGCGCATTTTCGTGCACGAGCTTGTGCTTCATCAGTTCGTTGACCACCGCCGGCACGCCGCCCGCGCGATGAAACTCCTCGCCCAGGTATTTTCCCGCCGGCTGCATGTTGACGAGCAGCGGCACGCGATGGCCGACCTTCTCCCAATCCTCGATGCCGAGTTTGACGCCGATGTGGCGGGCGATCGCATTGATGTGGATCGGCGCGTTGGTCGAGCCGCCGATCGCGCTGTTGACGACGATCGCGTTCTCCAGCGCCTCGCGAGTCAGAATGTCGGAGGGCTTCAGATCCTCCCAAACCATGCTCACGATCCGCTTGCCCGTTTCGTAGGCGATCTGGCCACGCTCGCGATGCGGGGCGGGAATCGCCGCGCAGCCGGGCAGGCTCATGCCGAGCGCTTCGGCGAGCGCGTTCATCGTCGAGGCCGTGCCCATCGTATTGCAATGCCCGACGGAGGGCGCCGACGATGTGACGATTTCCATGAACTGCTCGTAGTCGATCTTGCCCTCGGCGAGTTCGGCGCGGGCCTTCCAAACGATCGTGCCCGAACCGGTGCGCTCGCCGTGATGCCAGCCGTTGTTCATCGGCCCGCCCGATAGAACGATCGCCGGCAGATTGACGGTCGCGGCGGCCATGATGCAGGCCGGCGTCGTCTTGTCGCAGCCCGTGGTCAGGACGACGCCGTCGATGAAATAGCCATAGAGAATCTCGACGAGGCCGAGATAGGCGAGGTTGCGGTCGAGCGCCGCGGTCGGCCGCTTGCCCGTCTCCTGGATCGGATGCACCGGAAATTCGAAGGGAACGCCGCCGGCCGTGAGGATTCCGTCGCGGACGCGCTTGGCGAGCTCGATATGGTGGCGATTGCAGGGCGAAAGGTCGGAGCCGGTCTGGGCGATGCCGATGATGGGCTTGCCCGAGCGCAACTCCGCCGGGGTGAGGCCGAAATTGAGATAGCGCTCGATGTACAGCGCCGTCATGCCGGGATTGTCGGGATTGTCGAACCAGAGCGAGGAGCGCAGCTTGCGTTTTCCGCTCTCGGCTCCGTTCGGCCCCTTCGACGTTCCGCCCTTGTTCTTCATATTATCGGTCCTCAGTGGCAACTTCCCGCACTGTGAAGCGCGCGGCGTCAACTCATTATGATGCCGATCCACGATCAAATCAACGGAACGCCATATCGTGGCCTCGAGCCGACCGTCTGCCATGCTGGCAGGGTCCCGCCATCGCGTCCGTAGCTCAACTGGATGGAGTATCGGTCTTCGAAACCGTTTCAGTCCTGTCGCGACAAGTCGCTACACGTCTCCAGACCTCCAAAAACCGCTGGACTTTCAGGACTTTTGACCCCTAATCGTGTCTCATTCAGTTACCCTGCTACTCGTCCGATTGTTGTGCCCGTTACGTGCCCAAAATCCTTCTGACCGACCTCTCGATCCGCTCCCTCGAGTCTGAAAACCGGCTTGATTTTTGGGACACGAAAACACCCGCCTTCGGCATCCGCGTCGGCCCTCGATCAAAAACCTTCATCGCCAGGATTGGCGCAGGACGTCGCGCCCTCGGCATTTATCCTGAAATATCCGTTCAGGACGCCCGTAGAGCCTTCCTCGCCCTCAAAGCCGCAAGACCCTCGCCACATCGTACGATCACCTTCCATGAGGCTTACAACGCCTTCAAAGCCATCCACTGCTCTCAATAGAAAGCCAGAACGCAGAAGGATTATCTGCGGATGCTCGACCTCTATTAACTACCTACCTTCAACACCAGGGAATTAGACAGCATCACCCATCGCCAAATTTCCGGCGTCGCCGACGACCTCGTCGACAAGCCGTCCGAGTGCTCTCACGCCATCGCCGTTGGTCGGACTTTCTTCAAATTCTACGTGCGTAGGCACTACATTTCCGCCAGTCCCGTGGAAGGCATGCAGCTCCCCAAACATACCCCCCGAGACCGCGTACTCACAGACGCAGAACTGAAAGCAATCTGGAACGCCACCGGGGATGGTAAGATATTTAGTAATATCATCCGCTTGCTGATCCTGACGGGCCAACGGCGCGGTGAAATAGCCCAACTACGAACATCATGGATAAGAGACAACAGATAACGATTCCGAAGGAACTGACCAAGAATGGCCGCGAACAGACGTTTCCATGCAGGAACTTCGCTGCCGAATTGCTTGGGCAAATGAGGCCATGCCAACCCCAAGAGCTCTACTTTCTCGCGCGTGGTTGCTCGACGCCATTCAACGGTTGGATGAAAAGCAAGCTCGCCCTCGACAAAAAATTAGGAAGCGACTTCAAACGTTGGACACTCCACGATCTACGAAGAACCTTCGCCGCCAACATGGCAAAGCTC
>JBAQGU010000941.1:0-3132 GCA_049287975.1 Roseiarcus sp. | reverse complement strand
AACGCCGGCGCCGCCGTCGCGGTGAACTATCACGAACACGAGGGGCTGGCGGCCGAGGCGGTCGACAGCATCCGCGCGGGAGGACGGCGGGCGATCGCTGTCGGCGCCGACGTCTCGAGCCGCCAGGCGGTCGAAACCATGGTGCGGCGGGTCGAAGCCGAACTCGGATCGATCGACGTTTTGATCAACAACGCCGGCGTCGCGACCGTCCGTGGGCTCGACGACCTGACGGAGGACGATTTCGACCGCACGATCGCGATCAATCTCAAATCAGCCTTCCTCTGCACCAGCGCCGTGCTGCCGGGCATGCGCGCGAGCCGTTGGGGACGGATCGTCAATATCTCGTCTGTCGCGGCCCGCGGCGGCGGCGCGATCGGCGTCCATTACAACGCATCGAAGGCCGGCCTCGAGGGGCTGACGCGCGGATACGCCTCGCGCCTGGCGGCGGAAGGCGTCACGGTCAACGCGGTCGCACCAGGATTGATCGACACCGATATGGCGGCGCCGTTGAAACAGGCCGGTGGGGCCGCTCGGATTCCCGTCGGCCGCTTCGGCCTCGCCGACGAGGTCGCGCAGGCGGTCGTGATGTTGGTCGGCAACGCCTTCATGACCGGCCAGACCATCGCAGTGAACGGCGGCCTGCTATTCACGTAGCCTAGTCAGGCGTCGATCAGCTTGGCCTCCTTCAGCTCGAGCTCGCGTCGATTGGTCTTGCGGAGCGGGATTTCGCGCAGAAACAGCGTGAGGATCGTCGCTGCGAGAAGCAGCGCCGCGGCGATCTCGAATACGTTCTGAAGCGAAGCCGCGAGCGCGATTCGCGCCGCTTGGCGAAAGGCGCTCGTCATAGCCTCGGTGTGCAGTCCGAATCCCCCGAGGATCGCCTCCAGCTTCTTTGTTCCCGCGGATGTCATGTAGAGCTGGGCGTCGGCAAGGGCGCCGAGGCGCGCGGGCGAGACTTCGGAGACGACGTCGGCAGGCAGGGCTCGGCTGAATTCGGGCGAAAAGCGCCCGGCGAGAACGCTTCCGAATACGGCGATGCCGAGCGCGCCGCCGATCGAGCGCACGAACTGAACCATGGACGTCGCAACTCCGACCACGCGGGCCTCGACCGCGTTCTGGACGGCCAGGTTGAAGACCGGCATCGCCGCGCCGAGCCCGACGCCGACGATGGCGACGTTCCGCACCAGTACGAGATAGCTGGTGGAGGGATCCATCCTGGTGAGCAAGAGCACGCCGACCGTGCTCACAGCGGCTCCCGCGATCGCGAACGGACGGTAGTGCCCTGTCCGGGTGATGCCTTGACCCGCGATTATCGCGGTGAGCAAAAGCGAGAGCGTGAGGGGCATCAGAATTTGGCCGCTTTCGGTCGCGCTGCCTCCCAGAACCGACTGGGCGAAGAGCGGGATGAACAGCGTGGCGCCGAACATCGCGGCCGAGGTGAGGAACGCCGTCGACAACGCAATGCTGACGATCGAATTTCGAAACAGCGCCAGATCGACGATCGGATGCGGCGCCCGCAATTCAACGGACACGAACAACGCGGCGAACAGAACGCCGGCCAGCGCCATCGACAGGATCAATGGCGAAGTCCAAGAATAGTCGCGACCGCCCCAACTCAATGCGAGCAGGAGGGGCACAATGGACGCGACCAGCGACAGCGAGCCGGCATAGTCGATCCGGAAATTCGCCGCCTTTGGCGCCCGGATATGCGGAAAGCAGAAATGGAGGATCACCAGCGCGACGAACCCGACGGGAAGATTGACGTAGAATGCATACCGCCACCCGGGGCCGTCCGTCAGAAACCCGCCGATCAACGGTCCGATCACGCTGGAAAGCCCGAACACCGAAGCCGCGAACCCGATCACGCGCCCGCGTTTGGCGGGAGGATAGAGATCGGCGATCGTCGTGAACGCCATGGTCTGCATCACGCCGGCGCCCAGTCCCTGCAAGGCGCGGAAAATCACGAGTTGGAGCATGCTGTCGGCGAGCCCGCACAGCGCGCTCGCCACCATGAACCAGACGACTCCGCCCAGAATGAAGGGCTTTCGGCCGTAGACGTCGCTCAGCTTGCCCGCGATCGGCAGGATCGCGGTCGCGGCGACCATGTAAGCGGTAATCACCGCCGAATAGTGTTCGAAGCCGTGCAACTCGGAGATGATCCGAGGCATCGCCGTTCCCACGATCGTCTGATCGAGCGCGGCCATCAGCATCGCGATCATGACGCCGATCACGGTCGCCAGCACCGCCCGCGGAGGCAAGTCGTGATAGGCGTCCGAACGAGGCGCGGTCATGCCCGAGCCCTCCCTCGCTCGGAGCCGAGCGAATCGCCGTTGCGCAATGGCCAAGTCTTCGATGGCAAAGTCATGGCCGATGTGATACTCGAGGGTAGGCTCATGTATCGGTATTTGAGGGAAGGCTCGCATAATGTCAATGGCCTCGAGGGAGCGGGTGGCGCTGGAGCCCCGGCGCCGGCCGGGCAGGTTACGGGTCGCCGCGCTGCTGGAAGCGGGCGCGGCGGTGATCGCGGAGCGAGGGTTTGAAGCGGCGACGATGGCCGAGATCGCCGCGCGGGCCGGCGCCCCTATCGGTTCGCTCTACCGGTTCTTCCCCAACAAGGAGGTTCTCGCCGACGCCCTGCTGCGGCGGTTCAAAACCACCATCGACGACGCGTTCGCGGCCATCGACGCTCGAGCCCGCGAATTGTCGATTGCCGCGCTCGCCGATGCGCTATTCGCCCTCGTTGACGAGCTGCGCGGGGAAATCCGACCCATGGCAGCTCTTCTGGACGCGCACTCGGACTGGTCGGCGAAGCGTTCGGAATTCAGGAGCGCCGTCCGAACACACATCGCCCGAACGCTGACGGCGTGTCGCCCCGGTCTCGACGCCCGGTCGGCCGGCGAAATCGCGGCGATCTTGCTTCAGCTGATGAAAATGAAGTCGCAGCTGACGCGAGAGGCCGCGGACGCGGAAAATCCGCGGGTCCTGACCGAACTGCGGAAAATGACGCTGCTCTATTTGATGGACAGACTCGGCCCGAAATGAAGCCAATAATTGTTGTGTCAACCCCACCGTCATTGCGAGTTCGTACCGGCCTGCGGCTGGTCCCCTTGGATGAAACAACCAGGTCCCGTG
>JBAQGU010000940.1:0-3273 GCA_049287975.1 Roseiarcus sp. | reverse complement strand
GGGACTGCCTGGCCGCGATCGCTCTGGTCCGCGAGGCCGGCGGCTATGTCAGCGATTTCCTCGCCGGCGAGGGATTGGACCAGGGCGGCCCGATCCTCGCCTGCGCGCCGGGCGTGAAGGAGGCGCTGCTCGCGGTCGCGAAGATCGAGGGGCTGAATCCATGACCGCCGACCCGCTTGTCCTCACCCATGGCGAAGCGCGTGCGCTCGTGGCTCCGCTGGGCGCGGAGGCGCGCGCCTGGAGCGTCGGCGGCGTCGAATTGCTATGGCCGGGCGATCCAGCGATCTGGAATCAAATCAGTCCGATTCTCTATCCCGTCGTCGGATGGACGCGCGACGGCGCGCGGGTGGGCGGGAAGTTTTACGCGCTGGGGCTGCACGGTTTCGCGGCCAAGCACGAGTTTCATGTCGAAGCGCGGGACGCCGATTTCGCGCGGCTGGTCCTGCGCGACGATGCGGCGACGCGCGCGATCTATCCTTTCGCGTTTCAACTCGCAGTGGAATATCGGTTGAGTGCGACAGCGCTCGAAATCGCGATCGTGGTCGAAAACCCCGGCGACGAACCCGCGCCCTACGCCTGTGGACTGCATCCCGGCTTCAATTGGCCGTTCGCGGGAGGCGCTCGCGAGGGCGCAGCCATCAGGTTCGACAACGACGAACGCCCCGAGGTTCCCGTCATCGCGCCGGGCGGCTTGGTCAGCGAGACGATGCGGCCTATCCCCTTGCGCGGCCGCATGCTCGAGCTGAGCGACGCGCTGTTTGCGGGGGGCGACGCGGTCTGCTTTCTGCATCCAGCGAGCCGCTCGCTGCGTTTCGAGCAATCCGGTGGGACAGCGATCGAGATGGATTTTCACGGCTTCGACCATATCGCGCTCTGGACGCGTCCGGGGGCGCCGTTTCTGTGTCTCGAGGCCTGGACCGGCTACAGCGACCCCGAAGGTTTCGCCGGCGATTTGTTCGAGAAGCCGTCCATGCGCGTCTTGCAGGCGGGCGAGCGGGCGCGGCACTCGGCGACCTGGGGGTTCTATCCAATAGCGTAATATTGCGCAGGGATTGAGTCCTTGATATTGCGCTGCGGAATGACTAATAGGTATTGGCAAAATAAGCAACTGAAACGATATTGTCCGTTTTGTCCTCCGTGATCTATCGTGACTCGCCGTCGAATCTGCAGCTGCGGATTCGCGAGGAGATCGCATCGTTTCGTCTCTGGCTAATTTCCCTGTCTCTGCTCGGCGGACGTTGTCAATCAGGAATGGTCGGTCGTATGGCGGGACGGCCTGCCCTCGTTGAGCCTCGCCGCATCGGCGCTCAGCGGCCAAAAGACGGAAATCGAGTTCGGCAAGGCCTACGGCTTCACCGAGAACCTCGACACGGGCGAAATCAATTATCGCTTCACGACGGCCGAGCTGAAGGGCCGCTGCAGAGAGCCGTCACCGCGCAAGGCGGCAGTGGCGCACCGTCGCTTTCGGCAAGCTGTGAGCGAGGCGGCAGCGCAAGAGACGGCTGCTGCCCACTCGACGAATTCGCCGCATCGCGCGGGCTGTCGCCCACGGGGTGTTCGACGTCATGCCGGCGCGCCCGCACCGGAGGCCGCCTGCATCCGCATGCGGTCGTACTCCCGCTTGTCGACCGGAATCGCGCGGGGATCGCCGAGATCTTTCAGGCGGATCCGATAGGTCTCGCGGGCGCTCAAAGCCGCGATCGCCGAGATCAGCGTCACCGCGAAAGCGAGCGCTCCGATCGTCAGCGGGATGTTGCTCGAACCCGGCGGGGCCACCGCCGCGAACAGCGCCGGAAGCAGCGCCGTGATCATCGTTCCGACGTTCTGTGAGATCGCCATCGCGGTGACCCGGGTGCGGGTCGGGAACAACTCGGGGTAGAAGCTTGGGAAAATGGCGTTATACCCTTGGTAGACCGCGCCCCACATCAGCAGCGACATCGCGATTGCGAGTGGGATGTTCTTCGTGCCGATCGCATAGAGATAGACGAACGAGAGCAGGCCGGAACCGATCGCGCCGACGATGATCAGAGGCCTGCGGCCGATCTTGTCCGACAGGTCGCCGACAAAAGGAATGATGATCACGGCCAGGATGTTGCCGACAACCGGGATCCACAGGTACATGGCCTTCGGGAAGCCTATTCCGTAGGCCGGCTGGACTGCGTAAGCCGCGCCGAAAATCGTGGCGACCACCGGGATCACGTTCATCAGCGCCATGCAGACGACCCGCAGCATATCGGGCCAACATTCCGTGAAAGCTTGAACTATCGGCGCCTTCGGGACTCTGCCCTGCAAGTCCTCTTCCGCAAAGGCGGGCGTCTCCGCGACTTCGCGACGAATTATGTAGCCCGCGATGATCACGACGACGCTGGCGAGGAACGGGATTCGCCAGCCCCAGGCATTGAAGGCCTGGTCGGGCATATAGGCCGCGAGCGGCAGAAAAACGGCCGCGGCCAGGATCTGTCCGGCCTGCACGCCTTGCAGCGAGAAGCTGGCGAAAAAGCCGCGTCGGCCGAAGGGGGCGTGCTCCAGGATCATCGAACTCGCTCCAGAGATTTCGCCCGCCACCGCGAAACCCTGGATGAGCCGGAGAACGACGAGCAACGCGGGCGCCAGCAAGCCGACCTGGCTGTAGGTCGGCAGGAGCCCGACCGCCATGGTCGAGAGGCCCATTATGAACATGCATACGAGCAGCACTGTCTTACGGCCGTGCGTGTCGCCGAGATGGCCGAGGACGAACGCGCCGATCGGTCGGGCCACGTAGCCGACGCCATAGGTCGCCAGCGACGCGACGATCGCGACCGTGGGGTTTTCCGACGGGAAGAATATCTGCGGAAACACCAGCGAGGCCGCCGTGGCGTAAATGAAGAAATCATAGTACTCCAACGCGGAGCCTATCCACCCGCTGGCGGCGGCCTTTTTCGATTGGTGCGCGCCGGACGGCTCATGATCCGAGGGGCCAACCATGTGCGTCTCCTCCTATTTTTTGTCCGCATTGATTGAGCGGTGGTCTGATCGTCTTGCAGTCTAGACGCCTCTTTCCTGCATTCCTAGTGGTTAGAATCTGACACCTGGTTTCCTTGCCGAGCCATTTTCGGCCAGGAAACGCGGCAAAGGCCGGAATGGTATTGTATCCCTCCTGAGGCAAGAGGTCAGACTATTGACGTCAGTGCTATTTCGGAGATAGGTTTCAACCGCGACGCTCATCCGGCAGCCCCGCCGAGCCCGTGATCCGCGAAACGAACGTGAACGAGACCCACTCGCTACGCCTCATCG
>JBAQGU010000939.1:0-5818 GCA_049287975.1 Roseiarcus sp. | reverse complement strand
TCCGCATAGAGACAGGGGTTTGAACCTCGGCTTCGGCGGTATGGCATGAAATCTTCGTGAACATGGCGGTTCCCCGGATTTCTAACCTCCTCGCTTTATCGGTTCGTTTACCCTCGCGCTGTGGCGTTTGTCACAACGCGGAACGCGAAGTCGTAAGGTTGCGCACTGTGGGGGCCGGCGCGGTGCGCATGCGAATTCTCGAGCCGGACGGGCGCGAGGTTCACGAGCGGAACGCCCGGGAAAAATAAATCCGCGTCTCGGCTCGGGACCTTGCCAACTGCGGCTTTTAGGTTCTTTGACGTGCGCCAAGTCCGGCGTCGCCTTGCCATCCTCGAAGGCCGCAATAAACCAAAGGGGAACGTTCGTCGCCGTAGCAGATCGACGCGCTTCCAATTCAGCCGCTCGCGTGCCTTGCGGCATTGCTCTCCGGTCATTTCGAGCTGTCTATAGGCCACCGCATGACTCAGCGGCTCAAAAATAGACTGGCAACAACATAAACACTGCGGCCCCCGGCCGCTAAGAATATGACATTCGAAATCACCATCAATGTTACCGAGGCCGACAATAATAATTTGAATGATTCGAAAACATAAACATGTTTGTTGATTTTTGATCCCGCCGACGGACTGCGATCTCTCATCTGCAAGCTCAAAAACCCGAAAACGACAGACATAGCGCCGCAAATGAAGCCAATCACGAAACAGGGTATCAGGCAAACGAGAGTGTAATTTTGCGGTCCTTGGGTAAATACGCTGACAATCATTGTAGTGACGGACGAAATAATAAGTGCGTGCATATTCATGTACACACCAATTTTGGGCAGTATCGGGACATGAAAAGTTTCCAGCAACAGGCTTAGATTTCCGTCGCTTTGGAATTGATGGTCTTTCGACGCCAGTATGCGTGACAGCATATCGCCCTGCCCCTTCGTAACGCCGCCGAAGCTAAGCGCCCGCTTATCAAGCCACGTCCATTTTCAATCACCCATAAATAATCACAACAGAATTACTTAAACTTTAAAGACGCAACCCCGCAACCTGCCATCAAAACTGCCGTCGCGAGGCCAGGCTTCCCGTCAGCCTCACCCCCGCCCCCGCCGCCGGTCGCGGCGATGAACTCGAAGGCGCCGGCCTACGGAGCACTATGACGCCTTGCTCGGGTCGTTCTTGTCGGAATCGGAGGACATCGCCGATGTCTGAGGCCGCAAGGAAATGCAATGGCCCGACGCCCGAGGATCTCGCCAAGCGGGCCGCGTTCGAACGCCTCTACCGGGACTGGCACGGCCGCCAGGGCGGCAACTATCGATCCTGATGCACCAGAAGACGACGGAGCGGCGGATGCACGCTCGAATCAATGCGAAGCAGCCGAAGCAGCCCTGATGACGACGCCGGCCCCATTGCCGTTTTTCGTTTTTTACAAATGGGAATGCTGGACTTCTTGATGGGTACCGACGCAGAAGACGGGCCATCCCCCGACAATCGCACGTTGCTTGCGCTGGCATCGATCAAGGCGGACGTGCTCAGATTCGGGCTCAAAGACCCAGCATGAAGGTTCTCGCCATCGTGGCGAAAACCCGACGCAGACCGCCCGCCGGGGCGACTCGGCGGCCGGTTCGTTTGGGGCGAACCTGTTCGAACGAATGCGCAGTGTGACTTCCACCACGTCGCCGCACGACCAATTCCCATACAGAAAAATTGCATTTGCGGGGTGCTATCATGTCAAAAACCGGAATACGAGGGCAGGCACGAGGACGCGATTTGTCGGGCGGGGCACTTTTCTTGTCAAAAGAAGAGATCAAAGCGCCACCCGTCACTTTCGGCGTTGTCGCCATTTGGCTATTCGCTCTAGCTTTCGGGGTGGCATTTTGGGCGGTGCTGTTCCATCTCGCGTCCACGATAAGTCAGGTGCGTTGACAAGCCGTAACGCCGGCACGTTTTCGTCTCGCCCAAGCGCCCAGTCTCTAGAACAAAGCGCTTACTGCTCGAAGCAACAACCAACCTAACCATCCCGTCCAAAGTAGCGTCGCGGCGACGCAAGCCACAATCACTAGCGTGGGCCAGAGTGAAAATGTTCCCGTGGCAGTGCGGGAATCGGCGCCTGAATGCGGTATCGTTAACCCCCTCTCAGGGCTGCGGTCATACTCGCCCCCGCGTCTATTTTGCGACGCGGACACGCCTCAGGCAAATCCCCCGGGATGGGGATTGTCTTTTCGTAGGGGTCCCTGAACGCCAAGCGCCGGTCTCGTCGCAATCAAAGATTATCAGCCAAAATGATTGGGCGAGGCTCAACCGGCGGGGACGACTCGGCGGCCGTTTTGGGACGCAGGGGAGCGTCGCGGTACGCAAGCACCAAATCCGCGACGCCAGATGGTAGGGTTGCAACGTGAGGGAAGCGTTAATTGAGCAGCTGTGGGCGCGTTTCGTTTTGGAGCGCATGGCCGTCGAGGCAACTTGGGCGGCCCTTCTCCAGGCTCGGGCAAGCCCTGCGGCCATAACTCAGCGCTATAACCGAGCGACTCATTGAATGCTCGGGCCACGTTCCCGGACTCGCCCACATCGGCGCAGGCGTTTTCATTTTTGGGCTGCGCAATGTGCGACGAAACCGGGATCGCAAGTCATCGCGTCTCGCTGTGCACACCCTCGCCGGAGTGTGTGCGCCAGCGCCGGATTCGTCGCGACCAGAGATTGTCGCCGAAATGGGTTGCGCGAGGGTTAATGGGGCGAATCGGGGGCCGGTTCGCTTGTGAAAGAGCCGAAGGCGGTCGCCGGGCGTCGAAGATGCGACCCCCATCGGACGAGCCGCCGTGGGTGGAGGCGGGTCGCGGCCATCATCTCCGAAGCCGGCACGAGGCGCAAGCTGTCTGCGATCCAGGCCGGGCGGGCTGTCGTGGCGACTCGGCGGCCGGGTGACCGGGTTCGACTAGGCGACGACGTCCTTCACAACCGTGCCATCCGGCGCCTTCTCCTCGATAATGACGCTTAGCGATGCGCCAACTCGTCTCTGTTGCTCAAGGTTGCTGCGCGCTTCGGCTTGGGCCTCCTCGAGGTTATCGAACGTAGCCTCGTTTGTCATCGGGCTCCCCAATCGCCGCCGTCGACGACGATCTTGAAG
Organism: Roseiarcus sp.; assembly: GCA_049287975.1. GTDB lineage: Bacteria > Pseudomonadota > Alphaproteobacteria > Rhizobiales > Beijerinckiaceae > Roseiarcus. The sequence goes on along the minus strand of JBAQGU010000939.1, from coordinate 2,707 downwards.
ACTGAACCCGGCATCGAGCGAACGCCTATCGCACGGCGCACCCGAAAGAAGCGTTCGACGCGATTCGCTCGCGCTGCGAACTCTGCGGCGCGCCTTTGGATGTGGAACCATAACCCTCGTCCCGACTTGACCAAGGAACCGCTCGTCGAAGCGTAATGTCATTGATGTCAAAAGGGCGCTCGAATGTATCATCACGTAAAGAAACTGATGTACACCGTGTCCATCGGGGAGGCCGATGCTCGCTTCGGCAGAATGCTGCTCGAACAATTCGGCGGGGCCAACGGCGAACTTGCCGCCGCGATGCAATACTCGATCCAAGGGCTGAACTGCGACGACCCGGGTCTGAAGGATTTGCTGATGGATATCGGCACTGAGGAGCTGAGCCATCTCGAAGTAATCGGCACTCTCGCGCGCATGCACCTCAAGCCGACCAAATCAAGCCGGGAAGCAGCGGACGCGGACCCCTTGATCGCAATTTGCGGCGGTGGTGGCGTCAGCCTCTATAATTCCGTCGGCAACGCATGGACGGCTGACTATTTGAAAATCACCGGCGAATTGGATGTCGACCTGCGGAGCGATATCGCCGCGGAGGCGCGGGCGAAGATCGTATACGAACGGCTGATCGACTTCTGCGACGATCCAGGCAGCAAGGACGCGTTGCAGTTCCTGATGACGCGCGAAATCACCCATATGAAGGCGTTCATGACCGCCCTCGCGGCGATGGAAAAACCGCCGCTGACGATCGGCCTCATTCAGCCGAGCCCGAAGATAGTCGATCAATATTTCAACACGTCCACGGGTGTGGGCGATCAGGGCGAGCAAGACCTTCTTGCGCCGTGGAACGACGATAACTCCGTCGAGCGTATCGACGCGCCCGCTTTCCAGAATTTCGCCGATCCGCAACTCGGCACCAGGCGAGCGGAACCGATCGAGGGTCCCGACTTGACTTCGCCGACCCAAGAAGCCGCGCAGCCGATGCAGATGGAACATGCCGGCGAGGCCGCCAAACGCAAGAGAGGAAGTCATAAGGAGAAAGCAGCGGCTAAAGCATAGCGGGCGTAAACGAGCGTCTGACAACAGCAACAACTTCAGGGCCGCGGCCCTGCGCGCGGCTCGTGGCTCTTCGACAGCGAAGATCTGATGTCTGAGCGGCGCTTCGGAACATTCCGCTGCCCTCGCTTTCGTTAGTAACCCAATTATGGAAAGCAACCAATGGCCGTCAACCTTCCTGCAAATTCAGGGCGCGCCGCTTCGGGGGCCAGTCTATTGCTGCTTGCCGCAGCGGGCTTTGCCGCGAGCGCGCTATATGTCCGAGAGGAATCGCGCCGCGCCGAACGCGAATACCCCCGCACGGGCAAGTCCGTCACAGTGAGGGGAGTGCGCTTGCATTTCGTTGACACGGGTGGAGCCGATCCGGTTCTCGTGCTGCTGCACGGTAATGGGGCGATGATCGCCGACATGGAAATTAGCGGTCTCGTGAATGAAGCCGCGAAGCGCTACCGTGTCATTGCCTTTGATCGGCCGGGCTACGGCTACAGCGAACGTCCCCGCGACAGAGCGTGGAGGGCCAAAGAACAGGCCGATCTTTTCCGCCAGGCTTTCGCTCAGCTCGGCTTTGTGCGGCCGCTCGTGTTCGGCCATTCGTGGGGCACACAGATAGCGCTAAGCCTCGCCCTCGATCACCCCGACAGCGTGAAGGGCCTAGTGCTGGCATCCGGGTATTATTTCCCGACGGCCCGCGCCGACGGGATTCTGGCTGCCCCGGCGGCCCTGCCCCTGTTAGGCGACCTCCTACGCCATACCATCTCGCCCTTGATCGCGTGGGTGACGGCTCCCGCAATGTTCCGCAAGATGTTCGCACCGCAACCTGTGCCGCCGCGATTCTCCGCAGAGTTCCGCACGGGCCTTACATTGCGCCCCTCTCAGTTGAGGGCCAGCTCGGAGGAGACCATGGCGATGGTGCCGACGGCGGCGGGGTTGGAAGGGCGCTACCACGAACTTGATGTGCCGGTTTGCATCATGGCTGGCGGCGAAGATGGGATCGTCGATACCGGCCATCAGTCGGCCCGCCTTCATGGCGTCATCAGGCAAAGCGAGCTACGCGTGCTGCCTGGGCTTGGGCACATGCTGCATTACTTCGCGACCGACCAGGTAGTGCGCGCGATAGATGCGGTGGCCAAGCGCGCGGAAGTGCCTTTCGCAGCATAGGTTGGAATCGACTCGGCGGGCAGCGGCAATAACGGCGCGTGGTCGGGATGCCGCCAAGCTCTCCCCAAGGAAACTCCGCGTCGTTGGCGCGGGGCGTGTTCTCTTGCACCAATCCGTATCCTCTCGGGCCGGCCGCCGCTTCGCGGGTTGATCCAAGTGACAGAAGCCATCGCCCGCGCTTTCGACGCTGCCTGATTAATACTTACCGAGCTTGTTGACCATCTTGGCGCTGGCTGTCCTTTCTCGCGTCGACTACCGGCGCGGAGGCATACCGGTATCACTGGCGTTACTGGCACCGCATTATTGGTGGCATCGGCAATACTACTATTGGCACCCTTGGCATCGCTGGCATTACTGGCACCGCTGGTGGTGGTCGTTTGCGGCAAAGCGCCCCGCAGCTTTGAATTTCCAATGAAAGCGTAGCTCCTGCTCAGCGGCCGGGGCTACTTTGTTTTTCAACTACCCTCGAGACGCCCTCGCGTAGGGTGCAACCTCCGTC
>JBAQGU010000938.1:0-2263 GCA_049287975.1 Roseiarcus sp. | reverse complement strand
CCATCGAGGCGGCGGTCGCCTCGCGCGCGGTCGGCATGGCGACCGTGATGGGCGCGCCGAACGTCGTACGCGGCGGCTCGCATTCCGGCAACGCCTCGGCGCGGGAGCTCGGTGAGGCGGGGCAGCTCGATATCCTGTCGTCCGACTATGTTCCCGCCGCGCTGCTGATGGCCGCGTTCCGGCTCGCCGACGCGCCCAGGGTCGGGGGCCTGCCGGGCGCGATCCGCTTGGTGAGCAAGACGCCGGCCGAAGCGACCGGGCTGCACGACCGCGGCGAAATCGCGGTGGGCCGCCGCGCGGATCTGCTGCGCCTCTTTATGCACGACGGCGAACCGGTCGTGCGAGCGGTCTGGCGCGAGGGGCGGCGGGTCGCGTGAAATCGCCGGGCGTATTCGTGGCGATCATCGGCCCGAGCGGCGCAGGCAAGGATTCGCTGATTCGCGGGCTCGGCGAGCGCCTGACGGGTCGCGACGGCGTCGTCATCGCGCGCCGCGTCGTCACCCGGCCTTCCGACGGCCACGAGGATCACGACACGATGGACGAAGCGGCTTTCAAGGACGCCGAGGAAGCGGGACGCTTCGCTCTGAGCTGGTCCGCGCACGGCCTCAGTTACGGCGTGCCGGTCGAAATCGACGCCGCGATCGAAGAGGGCAAGATCGTCGTTTGCAACGTTTCGCGCGCTGCCGTCGCCGGGATGCGGCAGCGTTATGTCAGAAGCCGAGTCGTCCTGGTTACGGCGCGTCCCGAGATATTGGCCGCGCGCCTCGCCGCGCGGGGGCGCGAGGGAACCGAGGCGCGGCGCGATCGGCTGGAGCGCGCTGGCGCATCCGAGGCGGCGCTCGAACCGGACATCGTTCTTGACAACAACGGGCTCTTGAATCAAACCGTGACGCGTCTCTGCCAGTATGTTCTGACCTGCCGCGCGAGTATCTCCGCGTGACCGCTTCGACCCGCTTCGCCGTCTATCTCGCGCCGCCGCGCTCGAGCGATCTCGGGCGATTTGGCTCGCGGGTTCTCGGCCGCGACGCCGACTCGGGCGAGAGCGTCGAGGGCTTCGTTCCCGAAGGATATGACGCGGAGACCTGGCGCTCGCTCGTCGCCGAGCCGCGGCGTTATGGTTTCCACGCCACGCTCAAAGCCCCGTTCTGCTTGAATCCCGCCTGGAGCTTTCGCGATCTCGAAGCGCGCGTCGCGCACATCGCTCGAAAGATTGAACCCTTCGACGCCGGTTCGCTACGCGTCAGCAGGTTCCCCGCCGGCGAGGGGCGCGCCTTCGTCGCGTTGCGGCCGGAGAAGCCATCGGGCGAGCTGGCGCGGCTCGAAGCCAAGATCGTTCGCAAACTCGATCCGTTCCGCGCGCCTCTGACCGCGGCCGAGGTCCGGCGTCGCGCGCCCGAACGGCTTTCGCCTCGCCAGCGCTATTATCTCGACGCCTGGGGCTATCCCTATGTGCTCGACGAATTCCGCATGCATTTCACGTTGACCGGCGCAGTCGCCGACTCCGACGGGATCATGGCGAAACTGGCGGCGGAATTCGAGCGGTGGGTTTCGTCGCCGACGCTGCGAGTGGACTCGCTCGCACTGTTCGCGCAGGACGGCGCGGAGCACGATTTTCGCATCGTTGGAAAGTTTCCAATGGGCGGGAGCGGCTCCGCGAGGGCGACTGTCCATGGGTCGGATTCACGGCCCTCAGCGTCATCAGGCAATGCCAAAAATCTGTCGCTGTGAGATCGCCGACGCCTGTCGGAGGATCCGGGCGCTGGCGCATGGACCCGTTTCGAAACGCAAGATTGGTCACGCGAGGGCGCGAGCGGACATCGGTTCGAGAATTGTGGCCGAGATAGCGCATTGCCCGCCGTCCTCTCGCGGCCTTATGCTAGCGCATGCTCCTGTACGTCCTGCGACGCCTGATTCTCCTCCTTCTCACCCTCGCGTTTGCCTCGCTCGTCGTGTTCGGAGTGCTGGAGGTGCTGCCCGGGGATGCGGCGCAGACGATGCTCGGGACGAGCGCGACGCCGGAGGCGGTGGCCGCGCTGGGGCATAAGCTCGGGCTCGATCAGCCCTTCGCCGCGCGCTACGCCGCCTGGATCGGCGGCGCGCTACACGGCGATCTCGGCCAGTCCTACGCCTACAACTCGCCGATCGGCCCGTTGATTCTCGACCGTCTCGCCGTCAGCGGGCCGCTCGCGCTGCTCTCGATGACGATCGCGGCCGCCGTTGCGCTGTCCGCCGGCGTCTACGCGGCAGAGCGCCACGGCCAGCC
>JBAQGU010000937.1:0-11636 GCA_049287975.1 Roseiarcus sp. | reverse complement strand
AACAGGTCCGCAAGGATTTCGGCGAGGTGAAGGTCATCAACGACGTCAGCCTCAAGATCGACGACGGCCAGTTCGCCGTGTTCGTGGGACCGTCCGGCTGCGGCAAGTCGACGCTGCTGCGACTGGTCGCCGGGCTCGAGGACATTACCGCGGGCCAGATCCTGATAGACGGCAAGGACGTCAGCACGGTCGGGCCGGCGCAGCGGGGGCTGGCGATGGTGTTCCAGTCCTACGCGCTCTACCCGCACATGAGCGTGCGCGGCAATATCGCGTTCGCGCTGAAAATGGCCAAGCAGCCCACGGACGTGATCAATCAGAAGGTCAAGAAAGCGGCCGGGATCCTCAACCTGACCGACTATCTCGATCGGAAGCCGCGCCAGCTCTCGGGCGGCCAGCGCCAGCGCGTCGCGATCGGTCGCGCGATTGTGCGCGAGCCCAAGGCCTTCCTGTTCGACGAACCGCTCTCCAATCTCGACGCGGCCTTGCGCGTGCAGATGCGGCTCGAGATCGGCGACCTCCACCATGCCCTCAAGACGACGATGATCTATGTGACGCATGATCAAGTCGAGGCGTTGACGATGGCCGACAAGATCGTCGTGCTCGACAGGGGCATGGTGGCGCAGGTCGGCTCGCCGCTCGAACTCTACAACAAGCCGAATGGCCTGTTCGTCGCGCGCTTCATCGGGTCGCCGACGATGAATCTGGCGACCGGCGCTTCTGCGGCCAAACGCGGCGCCGTCACGATCGGCATTCGCCCGGAGCATTTGCAGCTTTCGAATACGTCGGGCGAATGGCAGGGGAAGGTGCGCATCGCCGAACATCTGGGGTCGGACACCTTCATCTATGCCGAGGTCGAGGGCCAGGGGCAGATGACCGTCCGCGTCGAAGGCGAAGCCCCGCGCAAGCCGGGCGACGTGGTTTATCTGAACCCGATCGAGGAGCGCCTGCACAAGTTCGACAAGGATGGTCGCAGGATCAATTGAAGGCTTCGCATCGCGCCGACCGCGTCGATGAACGCCGAACGCGAGAAAACGGTGAGGCAGAAATGAGCATCAAATTATCGGCTGGCGCTCTGGCGAGCCTCCCGGCCGACATAGCCGTTCCCAAATATCGACGCTCCGATCTCAGCGCGGGCATCATTCATTTTGGCGTCGGCAATTTTCATCGCGCGCATCAAGCCGTCTATCTCGACGATCTGTTCAACAGCAGTTCCGGCCACGATTGGGCGTTGATCGGCGCGGGCGTCCGCGCCGCCGATGAGTTGGTCCGGGAGAAGCTCGGCGAGCAGGATTGGTTGACGACGGTCGTCGAGCAGGAAGCGAACTCGACCAAGGCTCGCGTGATCGGTTCGATGATCGACTTCATCCCCCCAGGCGATGCCGCGGCGACTCTGGACGCTCTCGCCAGACCGGAGATCCGCATCGTTTCGCTGACGATCACGGAGGGCGGCTATTACATCTCCCCCGCCACCCAGACTTTCGATTCCGCGCATCCGGACATCGTTTTCGACGCGCGAAACATCGATGCGCCGAAGACTGTATTTGGATTGATCGTCGCCGGCCTCGAGCGCCGACGCAAGGCCGCCCTGGCGCCTTTCACCGTCATGTCGTGCGACAATATCCCAGGGAACGGACACGTCACCGAGAACGCCGTCGCAGGACTCGCCGAGCTCGTCGATCCCGAGCTCGCGGCCTGGATTCGGCGCGACGTCGCCTTTCCCAATTCCATGGTCGACCGAATCACGCCGGCCACCACTGATCGCGAACGTCGGATGCTTCACGATTCGTTCGGGCTCGACGACAATTGGCCGGTGTTCTGCGAGGAATTCCGGCAATGGGTTCTCGAGGACAAATTTCCCCCGGGCAGGCCCGCACTGGAGAAGGTGGGGGTCACGTTCACCTCCGACGTCGCGCCCTGGGAATGGATGAAAATCCGCATTCTCAATGGCGGTCACGCCGCGATCGCCTATCCCGCGGCGCTGCTCGACATCCACTTCGTCCATGAGGCGATGCAAGACGCACAGATTTCCGCTTTCCTGGAAATTCTGACGAAAGTCGAAATCATTCCGACCGTTCCGCCGCCGCCGGGGGTCGATCTCGACAGCTATCGAGATTTGATCGCCCGACGATTCGCGAATCCGAAAATCGGCGACACCATCGAGCGTCTCTGCTTCGGCGGCGCGGACCGGCAACCCAAATTCATACTGCCTGTCGCGGCCGACCGTCTGAAATCCGGCGCCCGAGTCCGGGGGCTAGCGCTCGTCTCGGCGCTGTGGTGCCGCTATTGCCATGGCGAGACGGAGAGCGGCAAGACGATCGCGCCGAACGATCCGATCTGGGAGCGCATTCACGCAGCGGCAAGGCGGGCGCGACAGGACCCGGGGGCTTTCCTCGAGATGCGCGACATTTTCGGAGCTCTGGCGGACGATCCGATCTATGTCGCTGCCTTCTCCGAGGGGTTGTCGTCGCTCTGGGCGCGAGGCGTTCGACCGACTCTCGGGAAATACCTGTCGGAGCACGGCGTGGCGGCGTGACAAAAACCGCCAAATGACCCAAAGGGCTCGACGATGAAGCTGAAAGACAAGGTTGCGATCGTGACTGGCGGCGCGCGCGGCATCGGCGAGGCGATCGTTCGCGCCTACGCCGCCGAGGGCGCGCACGTCGCGATCGCCGACGTTGAAATCGAGAAGGCCCAGAGCCTCGCCGCCGAACTCGGCGGCAAGACCATAGCCATGAGGGTCGACGTTCGCGACACGAATTCGATCGGCGCGGGCGTCGCCGAGGTCGTAGCCAAACTCGGCGGGGTCGACATTCTGGTGAACAACGCCGGAATATTCAACATGGGACCGTTGTCGGAGATCAGCGAAGCGGATTTCGATCGGCAATTCGGAATCAACGTTCGAGGGCTTCTCTTCATGACCAAAGCCGTGGCCGCTGAGATGGAGCGCCAGGGCCGCGGCGGAAAGATCATAAATTTGTCTTCGCAGGCCGGTCGTCGCGGCGAAGCCCATGTCGCGGTCTACTGCGCTTCGAAGGCCGCCGTCATCAGCCTGACCCAGTCGCTGGGGCTCGAACTCATCAAGAAGGGCATCCACGTCAACGCGATCGCGCCGGGCGTCGTCGATACGCCGATGTGGGATCGTGTCGATTCGCTGTTCGCCAAATACGAAAATCGCCCGATCGGCGAAAAAAAGCGGCTTGTCGGCCAAGCCGTCCCATTCGGCCGAATGGGCGTGCCCGACGATTATCGAGGGCCGGCCGTGTTCCTGGCGTCGGCGGACTCCAACTACGTCGTCGCCCAGACGCTGAACGTCGATGGCGGCAATTGGATGAGCTGACTTTTCTGAGAGCGTGAAAGTCCTGGTGAGGCGCGTCATTCAAAATGAGGTTCTTTAACCTTGTGTCATTCCCGCGTAAGCGGGAATCCAGGGCCCCGGCACTTGCGGCCAAGTCTGGATGCCCGCTTTCGCGGGCATGACACTGAGGTTTCCGAGTCATCCCCTCATTTTCAACGACTCACGCGACTAGGCCGTGTATCTCGGTCGGTCGCGATCGTCACCCCGCGCATGTCGCCCGCGATGGCCGCTGCCGGCGTGAGCAAAACTCATGAACGCGAAGTCGAGGCTACTACTTCTTGGCCTCGGGTTTTTTGGCCGGCGTGGGGGCCACCGGAGCCGGACATTGAAACTGTCGGCCGCCGCGGCCCTTCCACTCATAATAGCAATCGGCGGTGATCGCGCCGGCTGCGGCCTCGGGCATCGTGAACGGCGGGACTCCACCGGGGACCCCGAACTGCGCCTTGGCCGAGGAGCCGAAAGCCACGACGGCCAAGCCGGCGAGAAAGGCTACGGATCCGCAGGCCGGCGCAGAAAAGCTGACAAGTAGGAACGTCTTCGCCATAGGGAAGCCCCGCCTTGCGCAATTTCTGACGATAGCTTGGATTTCCCCAGCGCGATAGATGAGCCGATCGCACGAGTTTGGGGCGGCTTGACGGTTCGAGCGTTCGGCGCCGCCATGCCGCTTGCGCCGAGCGTCGCCAGGGAGTCGACGTCCATCGAGCGGAGAGCCGTCATGCCCAAACGGGCTTGCCAGTCGCCGTGGCGGGCGTATCCGCGGACGGCGCGGCGGGCTCGATCTACGCGGCGCTCCACGGGCTCGCGTGCACGCCGGAACCGAGCGTCACCGAGCAAAACGGCGGCGGCGGCGCGACTCGCGCGTTCACGCCCGGGCGCTGAAGCGGCGCCTTGCGAGAACGAGCGATTGTGGAAGAATGCGCGGCCTCGGCCCTTCGTCGCTTCTCTTTTCACGCTTCGCCTCATTTCTGCTAGGATGTGTCGGCAACGCATCCTCCATGTCCCGGCGCCCAATCTATGGCCTCTGAACCCGATATTCGCCTTCTCGCCTCGCCCAGGATTTTTCTGGTCGGGATGACGTCCTTTTTGATCCTGGTCGGGTTCGTCGTCTTGATCCTGTACAAGTCGATCGCGGTCGCCTTCAGCGCCAATCCTGGGCTGAACGGGCTCATCATTCTGGTGCTTTTGATCGGCTCGGCGTTCGCCTACCGTCAGGTGTTCCGACTGTTCCGCGAGATAGGATGGGTCAATTCGCTCGTCGGTTCGAACGCGGACTCGCGGGTCCGCGCGCCCATTCTGCTTGCCCCGATGGCGACGATGCTCAACGCCGGCGCCGGGTCGCGCGGTCTTTCCACCACGACAACGCGCGCAATTCTCGACTCGGTCGGCACGCGGCTCGACGAGGGCCGCGAACTCAATCGCTATCTCATCGGTCTTCTGGTGTTTCTGGGCCTGCTCGGCACCTTCTGGGGCTTGCTGCAGACCGTGCATTCGATCAGTGGCGTCATCGACAGCATGAAGACGGGCGCCGACACGACGTCGATGTTCGACGACCTCAAGAACGGCCTCTCGGCTCCCATCGCAGGAATGAGCCTCGGGTTCACCTCCTCGTTGTTCGGCCTCGCCGGTTCGCTGATTCTCGGTTTTCTGGATCTGCAGGCGGGGCAGGCGCAGAATCGTTTCTACACTGAGCTTGAGGATTTTCTGGCCAGCCATGTCGAGACCCAGCCGGCGACCATCGTGGAGGAACCGGCACGCAAGGCCGTCGCCGTCGATCCGCAGGATCAGCGCAAGAGCACGGCGGCGATGGCGAGCCTGGCCGAGGGCATCCAGGCCCTGGTCACCCATATGCGCCAGGAGCAGCAGCAGATCCGCGATTGGGTTGAGGCGCAGTCCGCCCAGCAGGATGACATCGGCCGGCTGCTGCGTCGCCTGATCAGCGAACGCGAAAAGCAAGTCTGAGGCAAAACTCCGGTTAGTCTGAGGCAAAACTCCGGTAAGTCTGAGGAAGGAGCGCATCCATGGCGCTGGGACGCGGACGCCGCATCGAGGGCGTCAACTATTGGCCGGGTTTCGTCGATGCTCTGTCGACGATGCTGCTCGTCATCATCTTCCTGCTCTCGGTATTCATGCTCTCGCAGTTTTTCCTCTCGCGCGAGGTGACGGGGAAGGACACCGTGCTGGCGCGTCTCAATCGGCAGATCGAGGAGTTGACGAGTCTGCTGGCGATGGAGCGCAGTCAAAAGAACGTGGACGAGGGCAAGATCTCCCTACTTTCGGCCACGCTCGACAACGCGCAGAAGGACCAGCAGCGCTTGCGGAACGCCGCCGAGTCCGGCGGCGCAGGCGCGGCGGCGGCCGCCGACAAGGCGAACTCGGCCCTCGATGCGCTCGATTCAGAAAAGCAGGTCACGTCGCGCGCTCTCGCGCAGATCGACATTCTCAATCAGCAGATCAACGCTCTGCGCAAACAACTGGCCGCGATCGAGGACGCGCTCAACGCCTCGGAGACCTCAGACCGGGAATCGCAAGCCAAGATCGCCGATCTCGGGCAGCGGCTCAACGTCGCGCTCGCGCAGAAAGTGCAGGAGCTGGCGCGCTACCGCTCCGATTTCTTCGGCCGTTTGAGGCAAATCCTGGGCTCGCGGCCCGATATACGCGTCGTCGGCGACCGCTTCGTGTTCGAATCCTCCGTCTTGTTCGAATCCGGCAAAGCGGATCTCAGCGGCGCGGGGCGCCAGTCGCTGGATAGTCTCGCTTCCGCCGTGCTCGACCTCGAGCGCGAAATTCCGCCAGACATTCCCTGGATCTTGCGCATCGACGGCCACACCGACGCGAGAGCGATCACCGCGGGGCCGTTCAAGTCGAATTGGGAGCTTTCCTCCGCACGGGCGATCGAAGTTGTGCAATATCTCGTCTCCAAAGGCGTCGATCCGCACTTCCTCGCCGCCGCCGGCTTCGGCGAGTTTCAGCCGATCGACAACGGAACCGACGAGGAAGCCCTCGCCCGCAATCGCCGCATCGAGCTGAAGCTGACGGAGCGGTGACGGTGGACGGCCATGCTGCGCTTCGAGCCGGCGAAGCTCGCGCCCGAGGCCTTGTGTCCCACGCGACCTCGGGGGACCGCCAGAACGCGGCGGCTCGCTCGCACTCGATCAAATGCCCGAAGCATCCTCGGTAGGCTCGGCCTCGCCAGGACGCCTGAAGCGCTCCCGCGCGCGCGACCTCGACTCCATCGCGGCGCGCGCAATGGACTTGAACGGCGCCGCCATTCGCTCGAGTCGATCGACGCCGGCGACCCAGCGCGCGCCTTGCGTCAACTCGCGATCGAGCGCGGCCATCGTGCGCGAGAGCCCGGGCTCGGAATCCTCGAGCCAGATGGCGAGGACGCGCGCCCAGGCGAACGCGAGCCCCTGCAATTTCAGCGCGCCGGCAGCGCCATCGCTGTCGATCCCGGCCGCCTCCAACATGAAACGCATCGAATTGACCGATTCCCGATTCATCGCGAGCGCCGCGGCGGGATCACGGCGCAGCCAAGCCGCGATCCCGCGCAAGCCGTCGCGATACGGCGCCATCGCGTCGAGCCGCCGCATCAGGACGTCGAACAGGCGCTCGCGAGGCGCTTCGGACGCCAGTTCGGCCGCGCCGTGCGACAGGACCGCGCGGTCGATGCGTTTGGAAAACCCGCCCAACACCGCGCCTTTGGAAGGAAACGCGTCGCGAAAGTCGGCCAGCGTGACGTCGGCGGCCGCGCAGATGTCGCGGATCGCGATGTCCTCGAATGCCCGCTCGGCGGCGAGCCGCATCAGCGCATCGATGATGCGCGCGCGCGGATCGGCGCTTTTGCCGGCTCGGCTCGCCGTGGGGCCGGCGTCGTTCTGCCCTTTATTCGTCATGGTCGATCCCTCTCCGCGATAACGTTTCCCGACCGCCTCCTCTAGCGCTTTTCCCGACGCCTGTCCCGATCCAGGGGGAGTGCAGGAAAGCGCCGAGCTCGGGTTTGCGGATGTCGTCGGAAGCGGACATCTGTGCCGGCATCGTCCTCTACGGTAGCAGTATCGATACCCGGATAAAATAGGGACTGTTTGCCGACACGCGAAGGTTTCATTTCTATGCGGGACAGATATGGGAGCTGCGTATGGAAAATCTCGCCGGTAAATTCGCGCTTGTCACGGGCTCGACCGACGGCGTCGGACGAATGGTCGCGAGCCAACTCGCCCGGGCCGGAGCGGAAGTCGTCGTCCATGGCCGCGACGCCGACCGCGGCCGGCAGGTGGTCGCGAAAATCGAGGCCGGCGGCGGGCGGGCCCATTTCATCGCGGCCGACCTTTCGGAAATCGGACAGGTGCGCGCGCTCGCGCAATCCGTGCTGCAGCGTACCCAGCGGCTCGACCTTCTGGTAAACAATGCTGGGATCGGCTCGGGCGGCCCGGACGGGAAGCGCCAGACAAACGTGGCCGGTCAGGAATTGCGCTTCGCGGTCAATTACCTTGCGGGCTTCGTCCTCACTAGCGAGTTGCTGCCGATGTTGGAGGCGAGCGCGCCGGCCCGGATCGTCAACGTCTCTTCGGCCGGCCAACAAGAAATCGATTTCGGCGACCTCATGCTGACGCGCGGCTATTCCGGAGGGGGCGCGTATATGCAGAGCAAGCTGGCGCAAATCCTGTTTACCCTTGATCTCGCGCAGCGCCTGCGGGGGACCGGCGTCACCGTCAATTGCCTGCATCCGGCCAGCTACATGGCGACGACCATGGTCCGCGAGGCCGGGGTGACGCCGCGGAGCACGGTCGAACAGGGCGCTCGAGCGATTCTGAATCTCGCGACATCGCCCACCCTCGAGGGGCGCAGCGGACTCTATTTCGACGGCCTCAGGGAATCGCGGGCCAACGCGCAAGCCTATGACCCGGCGGCGCGTGCAAAGCTGCGAGCGCTGAGCCTCGACCTTGCTTGTATGTCCGCGAAACCCGACTGACCGGCGTTCGCGCCGACGTCCTGGTCGTCGAAGAAACCACCGGCCCTCGGCAGGCCCCGCGGATGAAAAGGGCGGCGTCTTACCGTACCGTTTCTCGTCAGTTGTCGATCTTGGCGCCGGGACCTTCCACGGGGGCGCGAAGGCCCTTGGGCGGGTCGGTCAGATCTTCTCGATCGGGCTCGGGCCCCAGCACGGTAGCGTCCTTCTTTTGCAATCCGACCCAGGTCAGCGGATTCAGATTGAGGGTGGGGTGGCCGTAATTGGATTCCTGGCTTTTCGAACAGGCGCCCGGCGCGGCGTCCTTGGGACACGGCGGCGGCGCGCCCTCGCCCTCTCCCGCCGTCGCCGTCATGGTCACCTGACTGCCAGGCGTGATGAGAGGCGGCACATAGCGCCCAAGATGTTCCCTGTTAGGCGCCTTTGTTTCTTGCTTGGCCTTCCTTTGGCTCTGCACATCCGGATCGACGGGCCAATCGACATTCCCGATCCCGGCTGCCGCGCTAGGGGGCGGAAGCGCGATTTTCGGCGGCAGCACGAGACGCCCGCGGTCGCGATAGTCGATCATCGGGTCTTTGTCCTTCTCGAAACCGAGATAGGGGCCGAAAACCGAGCTGATGCCCTCCCAGATAGGCGCCTGGCCGTCATCGCCGGCGCGTGCCTGCGAAATCGCAAGAGTGAACACCAGACCCGCGGTCGCGCCGACCGTGAGACCGCCCCGCAAAATCTGTCGAAAACGTCTTGAAGGCATGGATCGCAACCCCTCTCTAGGGCAATTCGGGGACCCGCCGGCAACCCCCGCGGACATGATCTCTTCGATCCTCCGATAATTCGGCGAATCCGTGGCGAAGCCAATCCGCGAACGGCAAAACGGACCGCCTTACCGGAACTTGCCCAGTCTACTATCACGAATCAGCAACGAACGGTACTCCGGAATCGCACGGGAAGAAGGGCCAAACCGAGCGCCTCGACTGAGTTTAAACACCTGGTCGGACGCCTCATTCACAGGGGGGATTACCAAACTTGGCCACGATTGCGGCGGTTGCCCCCAGATTCCGCTTTCGCGGGAACGGCGAGCGGGATCAGCGCTCAGCTGTTACGGTCGATCGCTCCCGCCGGATGCCCGCTTGCGCGGACATGACAGCGAGTCGCCGCCCAGTGGGCCTTCGGGCGGGGCGGATCGGTCCTGGCCGCTGCGTCCGAACAGGCCGTCGAATATCAATAGGGCGACTCCGATATTGATCGCGGCGTCGGCGACGTTGAAAACGAAGAAATGCCGGCCGAAAGCATGCAAATCGAGGAAATCGATGACCGCGCCATGAGCCAGGCGGTCGCAGGCGTTGCCGAGCGCCCCGCCGATGATGGCCCCGAGACCGAGGCCCACCAGGGGAGTGCGTGCGAACCATAGCCAGACGCCCAGCAGCGCCGTCGCGACGATCGTGAAGCCGAGCAACAGCCATATGCCGGCTGATGTGTATTGCGGAAGCAGCGAGAAGGAAATGCCGCGATTCCAATTGAGCGTGAGGTCGAGGAACGGCGTCAGGAACCGCGGCGGCTGCCCGGGCGCGCCGAAGCCATGGAGAATCGCGAATTTCGAGGCCTGGTCGAGCGCGAACACCGCGACCATCGTGATGCCGCCCAGGACGCGCGCCGGCATCAAGCCGGCCGCGCCCCAGCGAGTTCGCGCAGCGCCGCGGCGTCGCGCGGAGTGACGTCGGGGTAGTCCGGATCGGCGGTCGCCGGATCGAAATAGCGCCAGGAGCGCGCGCATTTGGTGCCCTTGGCCCGTTCGACGACGACCGCGACGCCCGGAACGTCGTGCGCTCGGAACGCATCCGACGGCGCTGACGCGCCGATCTCCAACGTGAGGTCCGACGTGATGCAGACGTCCGCGAAATCGACGCCATCGAGCGCGGCGGCCAGCGCCGGGTCGCTGATGAACACGATAGGATGAGCCTCCAGCGACGAACCGACCTCTTTGTTGGCGCGCGCGATCTCGATCGCGCCGGTCACGACCGAGCGAATACGGCGGATCGTCTCCCACTTGGCCGCGAGCGCTTCGTCGCGCCAGGTTTCCGGGATCGTCGGAAACTGTTCGAGATGCACGGAGCGCGCGCTGGGATCGCGTGCTTTCCAGCTTTCCTCCGAGGTGAATACGAGGATCGGCGCCAGCCATATCGTAACGGCGCGGAAGATATGGTCGATCGCTTCCAGCGCGCCGCGCCGCTTGGCGCTCGATGGCGCCTCGCAATAGAGCGCGTCCTTACGGATGTCGAAATAGAAGGCGGAAAGATCGGCGTTCATGAACATCGACAGCGCCGCGACCACCCGTGCATAATCGAAACTGGCGTAGGCCGCGCCGACGGTGGCGTCCACGTCGGCCAGCCGGTGCAGCATCAACCGCTCCAATTCGTCCATCGCTTTGAGCCCCACCGCGTCGCCCGGAGCGTAATGGGCGAGCGTGCCGAGCATCCAGCGGATCGTATTGCGCAGTTTCCGGTAATTGTCGCTGACGGTCTTCAGGATTTCCGGGCCGATGCGCTGATCGTCGGAGTAATCGACGCTCGCGGCCCAAAGCCGCAGAATGTCGGCGCCAGACTGCTTGATGATGTCCTGAGGGAAGGTCTGGTTGCCCAGCGACTTCGACATTTTCCGCCCCTTCTCGTCGAGCGTGAAGCCGTGCGTCAGCACGACGTCGAATGGCGCGCGGCCGCGCGTGCCGCAGCTCTCGAGCAGGGACGATTGAAACCAGCCGCGATGCTGGTCGGAACCTTCCAGATACATCACCTCGTCGGCGCCGCCGTCCACTTTGCGGTGGATGCCGGCGAGGCCGGGGAAATGGACCGGGTCCTCGAGCACATAAGCGTGGGTCGAGCCGGAATCGAACCAGACGTCGAGGATGTCGTCGACCTTCTCGTAAGTAGCGGGGTCGTAGTCCGGCGCGAGGAAGCGCCGGGCGGCGCCCTCGGCGTACCAGGCGTCAGCGCCTTCCTCTTCGAAGGCCTCGGCGATGCGCGCATTGACGCGCTCGTCGACCAGCGGCTCGTGTTCTCCCTTTTTGACGAATACCGCGATCGGCACGCCCCAGGCGCGCTGCCGGCTCATCACCCAATCCGGCTTGGCGCCGACCATGCCGCGAATCCGGTTTTCCCCCGATGCCGGGACCCAGCGGGTTTCGCCGATCGCTCTGAGGGCGGTTTCGCGCAAGGTCGCGCCCTTGTAGACGCGGTCGCCGACCGCGTCTGTCTCAGCTGCCGCCTCGGCCGCCGAAGGAGGCGCTTCGCGCCGGACGCGGTCGACGCCCGCGTCTACAGC
>JBAQGU010000936.1:0-3320 GCA_049287975.1 Roseiarcus sp. | reverse complement strand
GACCCACAGCCGCCAACCGCGGCGCCGATGGGCCGCGGCGTTCGAGGCGTCCGGCTAGCGCGCCAGCCGTCGAACAGGACAGACGCCAATTCGTCGGTGTCCAACGGTTGCCCTGCAAGTGCGGTTCCGAATGGCGCACACTCAGCTGGCGAGGGATCTCTCGGCAGACCGAGCGTCCGGCCGGCGTGATTCGAATCTGCTGATGCCGATCTGTTTCGACGCGCTCCGCCAAACCATTCGCCAGCAAGGAAAGGAAAGTCAGCTCCTTGACGCAACTATGCAGTCCGCGAAAACGCCACGCGCCGTGCACCTGATACGCGCAACCTTTCTCGAGGAGGCCGAGAACTCTATAACCGGCGGGAGACAGCGGGGATGGCCTTGGTTCGTCAGCTATTGCTGTCGCTGAAGTCAACTTGTTCATGGCGTAGCCTCTTGTGGAAAGGGGAAAGATCGCCGCCGGACACCTATGCTGTGAAGTTCTCCGGCCCGCTTCGTCCGGCCGAGTAAACAGGGATTTCCTGTTGTGGCGGTTAAATCGCGGGTCAAGATAATTATTTTCCCAGATTTCTGCGGGACGATCTTCATTTTCAAAACTATGCAAAGAGTTGCTTAGTTAACCGCTTTGTAGACGTCAATTCCACTGCTTCGAAGCGGCCAAACTTCGCTGTACGGCTCCCTCGCGCGAAATAGTTGGCATGAGCCTCGAAATGACCCTCTGAGTAGCTTAGATGGTGGAGTTTGCTATACCATTTAATTGCATCTGGCATCAGTATAATTCCAACAAATCTCGTAGTGAATGTGTTGATCCTGCCGTCAGCCGCCATCGCGGCATGAGCTGTGGTTTCGTACTACAACCATTTTGGAGGCGAAAGCATCGGAAACTACCTATGGTTGTGCAGCTTGATGCCCGAGCAGAGATGGAGCACAATTACTAGGTAGTTGTGCTAACTGGCTGTTGTGGCGAGGGAACTCACGTCCGCGATAAGTCGGCGACGCACCTTGGCGGTCCACCCATACAGACCGCCCGTTGCGCCCGAACTAATCGACCAGATAGGATCGGCTCGTTACGCAGACTTGGTGAGCGCGCCATCGATGATGAGGTTGGTTCCGGAGCTCCGGCTGCCGGCCTCGAGATAAACACGATGCGGGCGGCGACTTTCTCCGGCATGCCCATTCGTCCCGCTGGATTCAAGGCGATCACCGACTTGAAAGCCTCAGGCGCATTGCGTTCGATGCTCCGCCAGACGCCCCTTGGAATAAGTATTTCGCTGCGAGCAGGCAATGACCCCCGCGCCGAAGGACGCGCCGTCTTCGAGCCGAGCGCCTCAAGTACAATGTTGGCAGCCTGACGACGGTTTCATTGCGCGAAAATCATACCCATCGTCTTCACCGGCTTTCCCAGATAAAACCATCATTCAGCTGTACCGGCCTTCTCTGCGAAGTCCTGCTCGAGGCGCGTTACGCACCAAGTAAATGGTTTTCGACGTGTCGCAAACGGTTTTGCTCCGAGGGGGATGCACCGATGAGTGAAATTCCGGAAATCTCTATCTCCACAGAAAAAGTCTGCTCTGTCATTTCGATGGCGCGCCGGTTCGACGCCAAAGATGCCGTAGCTGACCCTGATTCCGGTTCGAACGCGACTGATGACGGGATGCGCGACGTTCTGGAGGATCATGCCGACGATCCGGTTCGAGTGGAGTTCGTCACTTTCGTCCATGACCTCAATGTGGACGAACAGGTCGATCTCGTCACTCTCGCGTGGCTTGGACGAGGTGACGGCGACCTCGATAGTTGGGACGAACTTCGTTCGGAGGCGGCGCGCGCGCACAACAACCGTACGGCCTCATACCTGCTGGGCACGCCGCTGCTCGCGGACTATTTGGAGGATGCGCTCTCGCAATTCGGCGAGTCCTGCGAAGATCTCGACGCCGATCGGCTTTGACGGACGGACGCCGCTGTAGACTCGGTCGCTGGGCGCGGGTTCCGCTCGGTCTTCACTTGGAAAATGAGGCGTTCTACGACAGCCGCGCTCAGATCGCGGCTACGGTGCGGTCCGCCGCGGGTCTATTCGGACTGATGGCATACCGCTTCGATGTTGTTGCCGTCGGCGTCGAGGATGAATGCGCCGTAGTAATTCGAATGGTATTGCGGCCTCAATCCGGGCGGGCCATTGTCGCGGCCTCCGGCGGACATGGCGGCCTGATGAAACGCGTCGACCTGCGATCGCGACTTGGCGGTGAAGGCTACGTGCACGCCGCTCGTCGGTTTCCTGCCGTTTCCTATCCAGAAGAACGGCTTTCGTTCCGCGCCGAACCCGGCATGCGCGTCGCCTCCAGTCTGCTCGGCGGTCACTTCCATGAGCAGCGTAATGTCCAGCGGCGCCAAAGCATTGACGAAGAACGACTTCGAGCGCTCGAAATCGGCCACCGCCAATCCGATATGATCCATCATGCTGTCCTCCCGCTACAACCCGCCCAATTCGCAAACCCGCGCCCATTCCTCGCCCGTCACCGGCTGCACCGAAAGTCGCGAGTTCGCCACCAGCGCCATCGTCGCCAGCCGCTTGTCCGCCTTCACGGCTTCCAGCGTCACGGGCCTGGGCAAAGGCTTCACGGCCTTGATGTCGACCATCCCGAATTTGCCGCTCGCGTCGCTCGGATCAGGATAGTACGGCTTGATGACCTCGACGATGCCGACGACCGCCTTGCCCTCGTTGGAATGGTAGAAAAAGCCGCGCTCGCCCGTTTTCATCGCCATCATGTTGAGCTTGGCGGAATGATTGCGTATCCCGCTCCAGTCCGTGCCCTTTTCACCCGCGGCGACCAGCATGTCGAACGACCAGGCCGAAGGTTCGCTCTTGAACAACCAGTGCGCCATTTCTCGCCTCCGGCCAGGGGGAGCGTCGACGGCCCGCGGGGTCGCGACATGGAGCATCCCTCCGGTATCGCCGGAAGCTAAGCGATCGCCGCGCAGGGGTAAAGCGCCGCCTCCGCCACGCCAGGACGGATCGTTTTCGAGGAGCGGCCGCTCGAGAGCTGGGCGCGGAGCCATGGCGCGAAACGAGGCTCGCCGCGCGGCGCGAATTTTTACAGGGAGTCTTGACGCGCACGCCTCTTCTTCGATTATACGGACATGAGCGAGTTCGAATTTCCGTTGCCGGTGCTGATCTGCGATATTGGCGGCACCAACGTCCGTTTCTCGCTGCGCTCCGCCCCCGACGCGCCGCTCGGCGAGGCCGTCCACCGCCGGACCTGGGATTTTCCCGGCCTCGCCGAGGCGATCGAGGCGGCGGTTCCGGAGCTCGGCGCGCGGCCGCGCTC
>JBAQGU010000935.1:0-9123 GCA_049287975.1 Roseiarcus sp. | reverse complement strand
GACGTTGTCGCCGAGCTTGGCCGAGACCGCGATCACGACGCGCTCGCCCTCGCGTCGCACATCCTCCTGGATGACGATCGTGTCCGCGCCTTCCGGGATCGGCGCCCCGGTGAAGATGCGGACCGCCTCGCCAGCGCCGACCGCGCCGGCGAAGGCGCGTCCGGCGGCGGATTCTCCAATCAGCGTCAGGGATGCGGGCGGCTCTTTGACGTCGGCGGTCCGCAAGGCGTAGCCGTCCATCGCCGAATTGGCGAACGGCGGCTGCGTTCGGGCCGCGACGAGATCGCGCGAGAGGGGGCGTCCGAACGCCTCCTCGAGGGCGACCCATTCTTCCGGCAACGGCTCGTCGGCGGCAGCCAGCACCCGCGAAAGCGCCTCCGCGACCGATATCAGGGCCTCTTTCATTTCGCGTCTTTCCCTCTGCGGCTTTCATTTTGGATCTGGGGCGCGCCAGACACCGGACTTGCCGCCGCGCTTCTCGATCAGCCTGACGGCCTCGATGCGCATCCCGCGATCGACCGCCTTGGCCATGTCATAGATCGTCAGGCAGGCGACCGAGACCGCGGTCAGCGCCTCCATCTCGACGCCGGTTTGTCCTCGCGTCTTGGCTTCCGCGCGCACGATCAGGCCGGGCAGCGCGAGGTCGGGAGTGATGTCGAGGCTCACGTGGGTCAGCGCGATGGGGTGGCAGAGGGGGATCAGCTCATGCGTGCGCTTGGCCGCCATGATGCCGGCGATTCGCGCCGCGCCGAGCACATCGCCCTTCTTCGCGTCGCCGGCGAGGATCATTTCCAGCGTGCCCGGCTGCATCGCAACCCGGCCGGAGGCGACGGCGACGCGATCGGTCGCCTCCTTCGGCCCGACGTCGACCATATGCGCTTCGCCCGACGCGCCGATATGGGTGAGGGCGTTCATGCGAGTGCCTTTCCCGAAGAGAGCGCCACAGCCGCCCCTGGAGCGCGCCGCGCGTCGCGTTCGAGTCGATTTAAGGCCGCGCCGAGGAGAACTCAATGCGTCGGCGAGCGCCCTTCCCCGTGCGCGGCGAAACGGAGCGGCATAGGGCGTCGAAGGCGTTCGCCGGCAAGGGCGGGAGCGGGGGCTTCGCGGAGAATGCGCCGCCCTGCTCCCCACGTCGGCGCAGAGCCAGCCGTAGCGTATATTTCATCAGCTCAAGCCGTAGTTACTTTTCCAAAATTGCTCACGTTTTCGTGATCGGTTCGAGGAAACCATGACACCGGCCAATCGTTTATTTGCCGCTGGGCGGGAAGTCCCCGCGGCGGGACGAACAATACGCTAAAGGCCGTAGCAAAAGGAGACAACGATGAAGAAAGTCACCTTGGTTGGGGCAGCTCTTGCCTTGACCGCCGGCGGCTCGGTCGCCCTGGCCGACGATTCCGGGCACTCGAGCGTCAATGCCCTAAAGAGCGAGCAATGGGGTCACCGCCACCATGTGAGCGGCTCCTCGGCTGCGATCCGCGATGAGGGTCGACGCACGTGGGATCGCGACGCTGGGCGATACGCGTGGGATCGCGACGCTGGGCGATACGCGTATGACCGCGCCGCCCCGTATCCGTCCTCGGGGCCTTACCCCTACGATGATCAAGGGTACGTCTATGGCTCGCCCTATCGGTATGGCGCGCCGTACTACTACCCAGAACCCTATGCATACGGCTATTCGACGGGGCCGTACCCTTACGGGTGGAACTACGCTTACGGGCCGATTGCGCCTGTCGGACCATTGGGCGTCATCGCGCCGATCGTCGATGCGCCCTTCGCGGCGACAGGAGCCATCGTCGGCGGCGGCTGAGCGAGCGCCATCCGGCGTTGATTCGACGACGGCGGGCGCACCCGCCGTCGTCTTTCTTCCGCGAAGAACGAGAAGGCCTACCCCGCCATTCCGGTCAGCAACGTCCGCGTCGCCTGCGTCACGTCCGCTTGCCGCATCAGCGCCTCGCCCACGAGGAACGCCTCGATACCCGCCTTGGCCAGACGTCGGCAATCCGCGTGAACGGCGATTCCGCTCTCCGCGACCACGATCCGGCCGGCGGGAATAAGCGGCATTAGGCGCTCGCACACCTCGAGCGAGGTCTCGAAGCTGCGCAGGTCGCGGTTGTTGACGCCGATGAGGCGGCCCTCGAGCGCGAGCGCGCGATCGAGTTCGTCTTCGTCATGGGTCTCGATCAGCACGTCGAGACCGAGGTCGTGCGCCGCCTTGTTCAGCACCCGAGCGAGGTCGTCGTCGACCGCGGCCATGATGATGAGAATGCAATCAGCGCCCCAGGCGCGCGCCTCGAGCACCTGGTAGGGATCGAATAGGAAATCCTTGCGCAGGATCGGCAGCGGGGTCGCCGCGCGCGCTATCTTCAGGTGCTCGGGCGAGCCCTGGAACGAAGGTGCGTCGGTCAGCACGGAAAGGCACGTCGCGCCGCCCTTTTGATAGGACCTGGCGAGCGCTTCGGGATCGAAATGCTCGCGGATCAGTCCTTTCGACGGGCTCGCTTTCTTGATCTCGGCGATCAGCGCGAATCGGCCCTCGCCCTGCGCGCGCTCCAGCGCCTTGAGGAAGCCGCGCGGCGGCGATTGTTCGCGGATTTCGCGCTCCAGAGTCCCCCGCGGCACGCGCACCTTCGCCTCGGCGATTTCGCGCCGCTTGTACGCCTCGATCTTGCGCAAGATGTCCGCCATGCCGTCAGTCGATCACGCATTTGAGACCGTGACAAGACGATCGAGCGTTTCGCGCGCCGCGCCGACGTCGAGCGCACGCTGCGCGATTCGGACGCCGTCGCCGAGGTCTCGCGCCGCTTCCGCTACGACAAGCGCGCCGGCGGCATTGAAGACGGCGATGTCGCGGTGGGCGTCGTGGGCGCCTTCCAGGACGGCGCGGAGCGCAGCCGCGTTATGCGTCGCGTCGCCTCCCTTGAGTGCGGCAGGGTCGGCGCGTGCGAGGCCGACGTCCTCGGGCGTCACCTCGAAAGCGCGGATTTCGCCGTTCTTCAACTCGACGATCCGCGTCGGCGCCGTCGTCGTCATCTCGTCGAGCCCGTCGCCGCCATGGACGATCCACACCCGCTCGGAGCCGAGATTTCGCAGCACTTCCGCCATCGGCTGGAGCCAGCCGGACGAGAATACGCCGATCAACTGCCGCTTCACGCCGGCCGGGTTCGACAGCGGCCCGAGCAGATTGAAGATCGTCCGCGTGCCCAGCTCCACCCGCGCCGCGCCGACGTGACGCATCGAGGCATGGTGGGTCGTCGCCATCATGAAGCCGATGCCCGCCTCGCGCACGCAGCGCTGGATCGCCTCGGGGGAAATTCCGATCTTGACTCCGAGCGCCGTCAGCACGTCCCCCGCCCCCGATCTCGACGACGCCGCGCGGTTGCCGTGCTTGGCGACCGGTACGCCACAGGCCGCGACGATCAGCGCGGCGAGCGTCGAGATATTGTAGGAGCCAGAGCCGTCCCCGCCAGTGCCCACGATGTCGATGGCAGCGTCGGGCGCGGCGACCCGCAGCATCTTGGCGCGCATCGTCGTAACCGCGCCGGTGATTTCCTCGACGGCTTCGCCGCGAACGCGAAGCGCCATCAGGAACCCGCCGACCTGCGCCGGCGTGGCGTCGCCCGACAGCATGGATTCGAACGCCGCCGCCGCCTCGGCCCGCGTCAGTTGGGCGCCCGCGGCGACCTTGGCGATCAGCGGTTTGAACGATTCCATGGAAGCGATATTCCGTCAGGTCGGCGCGTGGGCGTCGTTGAACGCGTTCGCGAGATCGAGAAAATTCTTCAAGATCGTGCGCCCGTGCTCGCTCGCGATGCTTTCGGGATGAAACTGCACGCCGTAAACGGGCCGGTCGCGATGCGAAACCGCCATTATCAAGCCGTCGTCGGCCTCAGCCGTGATCTCGAGATCCTCGGGCGCGGTCGCCCTATCGATCACGAGCGAATGATAGCGCGTGGCGTGAAACGGGCCGTTCACCCCGCGAAACAGGCCGCGCGCATTATGCGAAACCCGCGAGATCTTGCCGTGCATGGGAACCGGCGCGCGCACCACCCGTCCGCCGAAGACCTGACCGATCGCCTGATGACCGAGGCAAACGCCGAGGATCGGCTTCGTCGCGCCCGCCGCGCGCACCAGGTCCAGGCAGATGCCCGCTTCGTTGGGCGTGCAAGGGCCGGGCGAGAGCACAAGCGCATCGGGCTCCTCGTCGAGCGCCTCTTCGACCGAGATCTCGTCGTTGCGCCAAACCTTCACGTCGGCGCCGAGCTCGCCGATATAGTGGACGAGGTTGAAGGTGAAACTGTCGTAATTGTCGATCAGGGTCACGCGCATCGCGGTTCGGCTCCGTGCGGGATCGTCTTTCCATGGGCGCGGCGGGCGCGTCAAGGCGAGCGGGGCCCGACGGTTGTCGAGCGCTTCTCTCCTTGGGTCGGGGCTGCGCGGGATGCATCACAGGGCTGGAACCCACTTGAACGTCTTGACCACGTGGGTGAAGCGAGATGCTCGCTTGCAAATATCGCCAGTGGGGGAGATATTGCTGGAGTGAAGACAATTGTGCTGAGCCCGAGCGCCGCCAAGGCTTTCGACAAGTTGCCGCCTTCTGCGCGCCAGCAGTGTAGCGACGCTCTCGACGCCTACGCGATGCACGGCGCCGGCGACACGAGGACGATGGGTCGGTCGTCAACGGTTCGGATGCGATCCGGCGACTTCCGGATCATTTTCGACGAGGAGGCCACTCGGATCGTCGTCTTGGCGCTCGGCCATCGCAAAGATATCTATCGATAGGAGCTTCTCGTGACGGTACAGACGCTGACCACCGAATCCGGCGACGAACTCGTCGTTCTCAGCCGCCGTGACTACGACGCCCTGCTAGCGCGCTGCGGCGACGAGGACGCTGAGGACCGAATGACCCTTATACTCGCTGCGGAAGGGCGCGCCGAGGCGCCTCTGCCCGAAGCAGTTTCGGCCGCCATTCTGAAGGGCGACAGCGTTTTGAAGGCGCTACGCAATTGGCGAGGCTCGACCCAGGTCCAACTCGCAGAGGCCGCCGGCATCGGCCAGGGCTTTCTCAGCGAATTGGAGGCGCGGATGAAGACGGGATCGGCGGAAACATTGGCGAAGCTGGCGCGACGGCTCGACGTGCCTGTAGGATGGCTCGGGTAAGCGAAAGGCCCTGGAATGAAACGCCGACGTTTGTTGCAGATCATCGCGGCCCTTCCGCTGGTGGGTGGCCTATGGCGATGGGCGTTCACGCCGGCCGAGGCCGCCTCCTCGCCGTCGACTTCCCGGGTCCGTCCCGGCGATCCGGCCTGGCCGTCGCAGGCGGAATGGGATCAGCTCGCCAAAGACGTCGGCGGACGGCTTCTCGAGGTAACGTCGCCGCTCAGCGCGTGCATCGACGCGCCTTCCTATCCGGCTTGCGCACGGGTCTTCAAGGAGCTGAAGAACCCTTATTACCTCGGCGAGGAGGTCGGGCTCACCCAATCGCTCGGCTGGGTCGACGCCTGGACTTCGCGGCCGAGCGTCTATGCGGTCGCCGCCGAGACCACCGCCGACATCGTCGCGGCCGTCAATTTCGCGCGCGAGCACAATCTGCGGCTTGTCGTCAAAGGCGGCGGCCACAGTTATTTCGGCGGCTCGAACGCGCCCGATTCGCTTCTGATCTGGACACGCAAGATGAACGCCGTCGCCGTGCACGACGCCTTTGTCGGCGCAGGCTGCGCCGGGCGCATCGAGCCGGCGCCGGCGGTGACGGTCGAAGCCGGCGCGATCTGGCGGCAGGTCTATGGCGAAGTCACGACCAAGACGGGCCGCTATGTCCAGGGCGGCGGCTGCTTGACGGTCGGTGTCGCCGGCCTGATCTCGGGCGGCGGCTTCGGCAGTTTTTCCAAGCGCTATGGCATGGCTGCTGCGAGCCTGTTGGAGGCGGAGATCGTGACCGCGGAGGGCGACGTCAAGATCGCCAATCCGTGTACGAACCCCGATCTCTTTTGGGCGATCAAGGGCGGCGGCGGCGGGTTCGGCGTCGTCACTCGGATGACCTTGCGAACCCATGAACTCCCTGCATTTTTCGGCGGCGTCTTCCTGGCGATCAAGGCGAAGTCGGACGACGCTCATCGCCGGCTGATCGGCAGAATCGTCGAATTCTACGCCGAGGCGCTCTTCAACCCGCACTGGGGCGAGCAGCTCATCTTCGGGCCGGACGTGCTCGCTATCTCGATGGTGTTCCAAGGGCTCGGCGGGCAAGAGGCCGAGACGATCTGGCGGCCCTTCTTCGATTGGGTCGCCGCCTCACCCGGGGATTTCGCTGTCATAGGAGCGGCGAGAGTACTGCCGGCGCCGGCGCGGTATTTCTGGGACCCGGAGCTGCTCAAACTGATTCCCGGCGTCGTGCTTTCCGACGACCGCCCGGGCGCGCCGGAGGACAATGTTTTCTGGACCGGCAATCTCGGCGAGGCAGGGATTTTCCGGCACGGCTATCAATCGGCCTGGCTGCCCGCCTCGTTGCTGCAGGCCGATCAACGGGAAAAGCTCGCCGACGCGCTGTTCGCGGCGGCGAAGCACCGGGGCGTCTCGCTGCACGTCAACAAGGGTTTGGCCGGCGCCCCGGCCGGAGCGATCGAAGCGGCGAAGGATACGGCGATGAATCCGGCTGTCGTCGACGCCTTCGCGCTGGCGATCAGCGCCACCGGGGAACAGCCGGCCTATCCCGGCGTCGCCGGGCACGAGCCCGACGTGGCCACGGCGCGAAAGAACGCCGATGCGATCGACAAAGCCATGAATGAATTGCGCAAGCTGACGCCGAGCGTCGGCTCGTATGTCCTCGAGACCAATTTCTTCGAGCCGAACTGGCAGGACGCCTTCTGGGGCGCCAACTACGCGAAGCTTCGCGCCGTGAAGGACAAATACGATCCCGCCGGCCTCTTCTTCGTCCATCACGGCGTCGGCAGCGAGGACTGGAGCGACGACGGCTTCACCCGGGTGAGGTGAGAGACCGCCGAGCCGCCATTGCGGGCCAAGCGAAGCAATCCAGCGCGCCGCCGCCGCCCCGGCCGATTGCGCCGCGCCTCGTGCGCTGACGCCTGGAGTCATTGTAGCCGGATTACACGACCGGTCTCGTGGACGGGTCGGGGGACGATCTCGTGGAGGCATGGATGGCTTCGCTGCGCTAACAAGAAACAATCGGGCATCTTATTGATTTTACTAACTCTTGAGGAGTCGAAAGCGATCGGGCGAAGCCCGATTTGTCATACCCGCGAAAGCGGGTATCCAGCGGGACACGACGAGGCGGCGCAGGATAGACCGACCTCACCGGTGAAGTCGGGATACCGTTGCGGATGCGATGAAAAGCTCAAATCCGGATAGCGACGTGGCGTTCTGGATGCCCGCGTTCGCGGGCATGACACGGGACCTAGTTGTTTCATCCAGGGGGACCGGCCGAAGGCCGGTGCTGCGCTCGCAATGACCTTGCGGGAGGTTCGCGATATCGTGTTAGACTCAGCTTCGGCGCGGCTCCTGGAAAGCCGCGCCAACTCCCGCGAAAAGGTTGTGCTGCCGGCCATGTCGACATTTGTGATCAGCCCTCGAATTCCGCGCTCGGCGTTTGCGCTTTGCCTCGTCATTTCCATGGTGACCTCGCTGGCGGCGGCCGCGCAAGGGCTCGAGCCGTTGGAAATAACGACCGCGAGTGGCGCGCATGCGTTTGAGGTCGAGATCGCCAACAACGAAGCCTCGCGCGAAAAGGGCCTGATGTTTCGCCGCTTCATGCCGGCCGACCGGGGCATGCTGTTCGAGTTCGAAAAGAACGCGCCGGTCGCGTTCTGGATGAAGAACACCTACATCCCGCTGGACATGGTTTTCATCGCTCCCGACGGCAGGGTGACGCATATCGCGGCCAAGGCAGAACCGTTGTCGGAGGCGGTCGTGCCCTCGGGCGGCCCCTGCATCGCCGTGCTGGAGCTGAACGGCGGCACAGCGGCCCGGATCGGCCTAGCGCCGGGAGACAAGGTGAAGGCGGCGTTCTTCAAACCGTGACGCGTATACTGTAGACGCGGTCGCTGACCGCGTTGTTTCCGCTTGCACGACACTCGGAAAATGTGGCGCTCTACGACAGCCGCGCTCAGCGAGCGCGGCTACAATTTGGCCGTCGTGGAGCGCCTCGTTTTCCGGGGGTCTCCTCGCCCACTCATTTCGCCGCCGCCTTCGCCGCCGGTAGCTGAGCCCGTGGCTGGTCAGCCTGCGTCATAGAGATTGTCGAGGCAGCGCAGGAGATTGCCGTCCGGATCGATTAGCACGAACATCCGCAGGGCGTTAGCCTCCTGGATGGGCAGCACGCCGGGCGTTGTCCGGCAGAAGCGCGGCAACTGTCCCACGACCCCGAAGGCGGCATGCAGCGCGTCCAGGTCATCCACCCGCAGGCAGGCGCTGCCGGTCGTCGTCCTCGGATCGACCGCGACAAGGAAAAACTCCAGCGTGATCGGTCCGCGTTCGAGGATCATCCATCCGTCGTCCCTGAAGCCCTCAGCGAACCCTAGCCTGCGGTAGAAGTCCGCCGTCCGATCGAGGTTTGCGCTCGGCAAATTGGGGGTTGCGCGGTCCATGGTCCGACTCTCGACAAGTCAATCGTCACCGTTTAACGCGGCCGCGTCGGCCCCCGCAACTTGCTTTTGTCAGGAACGCTACAGCGTAAGATGCGCATGCGGGTAGCCTCCCTTGCCAGACGTCGTCGTTCAGATGAAACTCAGCAAATCCTGTTCAATCGGGATTGCTATGGCGCGTCGCGGTTACCCATCTGCTTCATCGAAGAGCAGAGCGGAGGACGAAAGAAAAGCCAAGGATCAGGAAAGGTGCGACAAGTTCAAGGAATTCAAGGCAATCGACGATGCGTATCGAATTGGCGACCTCGACACGCTACTCGACGCCTTGGGAAACCCAACCGTCTTCCCGAACTGCCTGCATCCCTCGGGGCGGGGCTGAGCGACTTTCCCCTCGAACACGCTATTTATTGGAGCCCTCTTGTTTTCATTCAGACCCTTCTTGAACATGGTGCAGATCCCAACTACCCGGTTAGGGACGGATTTCCGTCTCTGATCGCGGCGCTCTCCACTGATCGCCAGGACAGGCTGGACG